>NZ_JAMYPB010000020.1:0-100314 GCF_040320135.1 Mesorhizobium sp. M0772
GTGTCGGAGCCCGCACTACCGGTGTTGCCGGCGGTGTCGGTGTAGCTGCCGGCCGTCACCGAGACCGAGCCCTGGCCGGCGAAGCCGTCGTCGGCTGTAAACTTCGCCGTATAATGCGAAGCGTCAATCATCACAAAATCAGTCAGCGTGCCGTGGGTTGCCGTAACGTCTGCTAAAGTGAAGCCCGTCACCGGGCCAACAAAAGTGAATGTTACCACTGAGAGATTGTCGTTATCATTTAAGGAAGAATCGACAATATTGACGTATACAGGAACACGTCCGTCATTATTGAGAACGGTAACCTGCTCGATCGCGGAAACCTTGAGGTTGACCGTGGTGAATGTAAATTCTGCCTGGCCTGCTTGGCCGGTATTCGAGTTGGAGTTTGCAGCAATGAAGGCACGAAATTGAGCAAGTTCGGTATTAAACGCCGTCATAAATGACGCATTGGCTAGTTGATCATTGCTTAGATAGATAGCGAGCGTATCGATCTCGGCAGTGCCTTTCGCAGCATTGCCGTTGCCGCCGTCATAGGTGTCGTAGCCGGAAAAGGTTGTTTGTCCACCGGTTGTCCCGGTGCCGTATACTAGGCCACCCATCTTGTACTGATTTTCCCACGCACGGTAGATAAGCGTGTCGGCTCCCGATCCGCCCAGGACCGTATCGAACCCACTGCCTCCATCGAGCGTATCGGCGCCTGAACCGCCATTCAGGCGATCGCTTCCGGCACCGCCCAAAAGCACGTCGTCTCCACTACCGCCGACCAGATTGTCGTTGCCGCTTGTACCAGTTGTCGTTGCCATACCCCGTCCCCTATCTCGCTAGTTGTTCTTGTCGATCAAGACGTGTCGACATCGACCTGCCGCTTGCGGCGGGGTCGCTCAAAAATTGTGAACCTCTGAGGGCAAGTTCGCCTTCGCCAACTAACGGCTTGATCCTGGGAGAGAGCGCCGGACGAAATGAGGTCGCATCCAGACCAATGGCACGTGTACCAATGCCAAACGCCCACCCCCCCGAGTCTGGCAAACACAGCTTGATGCCTGCTGAATCTTCGTAGGCAGCAGCGGCCTTCTTCGGATCGGTCGAGGCGGAAAACTCATCATTCGGACAGCAAAGTGCGTTTTCGGCCAGATCGCTGCTCGACCCATCGAGAGATATATTGGTCAGAACGGTGGAAATGGGGACGGGCGCATTTTCGGCTAAGCGGTAGGTATAGTCTCCGCCCTGTGGCGTATGGGGAAGCAACGTCGACATTCCGTCGGCGTGTATGATTTGAGAAGCAGCCATTATAACCCCCTTACTCATACACAGATGCCCCCACATCCGTTTACCGACCGCACTGAAAAGACAAAGCACTCGCTATCAAAGCTCATAGACTTCGTCAGCCCACCCAACCGCCGGTATGTTACGCCTTGCGAACGGCTGACTCAGCAGTACCGTTTACGGATGGCGGCTCGATGTTGATGATGATGATGATGTTGCGACGAGATTGGTCGTCGCGCTGCGTCTCCCCATTGCGTCGGCAAACTCGTCGGCTGCCGATCATGTTTTTAAGAAAATGCTTATATTAGGAGATTATTAACTCTTCCGAGGGGGAGTCGTCAACATTCGACTAGCGTGACAGTTAACAGTCAAAATAAAACGTGCACGGAACCGGCTGCGGACCGCCTTCCAGAAACGCATGCCCCAGCGAGGGGAATGTGTAGCAGCAACCGCCGATCACATGGACAATTGCGTTTCACGGTGTCGGTTGCTGTAACCATCTGAGAAGGTCCCAAGAGTCCGAATTTTTCCGCACCTCGCCTCATGCCGGAGCAAAATAATACAGTTGCATCAAAAATTCGAAATCATACAGTCGTATGATTATGGACCAAAAGCGCAAACCGCATCGCTTCCCTCAATCCACGTTGTTGGAGGCGGCATTGGTATCCAATGTCACTTTCAACGCGTGGCGAAAGCGAAACGGGCTTTTCCCTTGGACCAACGCTGACCGTAAGTGGAACACCTATTCTGGAGCTGAAATCACGACTGCGCGCACTGTGGTCGTTCTGACTAGTGCTGGCATGGTCGCATCTCGTGCGGTCTCCGCCGCGATGGCACTTTTGCCTATGTATCGCGCGGCTTGGGAGACGGGCAGCCCGTTGATGGAAAGTGATCCTGTGTTGGCCTTGTCTTTCGACCAGGAAGGGCAGGGATGGTATGATTTCGATGCATCGTCACCGGTAGGAGAGGTAATTAGGCGCGAGCAATATCCGGTTTCGATCATTCTCAGGCCGGCTCGAATTGTCCTGGAAGTCTTAATTGGCATCGAGGAGGTGATAGGGCTGCCCGTCAAGGATCTGCTCCAAGCAGTTAATCCAAAACCTCACGAATCTTTTTGAAAACGCGGCGGCTGAAAAGGCGGGAGCAATCCAAAATGACCGGCACACTGATCTCCTTCAAAATTGCCGATATTGCGCGCGATCAAGAGCGCACGCAAAGGCAACATGGAGCCTGGCAGGGTAGAAATAGATCCGGCGACGGGCAAGATCGTGGTCATCGCCGCTACACATACGAGCGAACCGGAAAACCCGTCGACCAGTGGATAAAAAATCATGCGCGTTCGTCTTAAGGGGCTGAACAGCCGCACCAAACAGCTCGCCGACGGCAGCCTCGTCACCTACTAGTGGGCTTGGAAGGGCGGGCCACGCTTGCCTGGCAAGCCTGGAGATCCCGAATTCATCGCAGCCTACAAAGCTGCCGCCGCGACCAAGGCCAAGCCGCGCCAGGGCGTGCTGCTGTCCGTGCTGAATGCATTTCAGGCCAGCTCGGATTTGGATGACCTGGCGCCGCGCACGCAAGCCGACTATGTCAAGCTGATCAAGGTTATCGAAAAGAAATTCGGTGACTTCCCGCTGTCGGGCATGAGCGACCGCCGCACGCGCGGCATCTTCATGGAGTGGCGCGACGAGCGCGCCAAGGCATCGCGCCGACAGGCAGACTATGGCTGGCAGGCGCTGGCGAGGATCCTGTCCTGGGGACACGGTCGCGGCCTTGTGTCAGCCAATCCTTGCGAGAAGGGCGGGCGCCTCTATCGCGGCACCAGGGTGGCTAACGTCTGGACTGCCGCCGACGAGGCCGCATTCTATGCCAGCGCTCCCGCGCACCTGCATCTGCCGCTCACACTGGCCTTGTGGACCGGTCAGCGCCAGGGCGACCTGCTGCGGCTCACTTGGCAGCCGTATGACGGCAAGGTGATCCGCCTGCAGCAATCCAAGACCGGAACTCGTGTGGTCATTCCCGTCGGAGGGCCGCTCAAGGCTGCGCTCGAGGCGCTGCGCGACAAGGTCGGGCAGATACTTTTGAACAGCGACGGCGTGCCATGGACCTCAGATGGCTTTCGATCATCGTGGCGCAAGGCCTGCGCCTCGGCCGCCGTGGTCGGAGTGACCTTCAATACATCGCGGGACTGCTGTAACGCGCCTGGCGCTCGTCGAGGCCTCGGTGCCGGAAATCGCAACGATCACCGGCCACAGCCTTCGGGACGTGGCCGCAATTTTCGATTCTAACTACCTCAACCGAGATCCGGCGCTCGGCGGAAGCGCCATCCGCAAGCTCGAAACGGGAACAAAATTACCGACCGTGCGTCCTACTGACACGAAATGTTCTAATGATGAAACGAAAAAATCGCTTTAAAATCAACTGACTGGGGAACCTGGATTCGAATCATAGCTGCAGGTCACGTCGCACCTTTACCAGATAGGCGTCGGCATCCTTGCGCTTGTCGAACTGCTTGGCGCGGCGATTGCCGTCGGCATCGAAGTAGTCTGCCAGCCAGCGAACTTCACCGGAGGGCAGGGTGCGCTTGCGGACCTGAGCCATTCCTATTCCTCGCGGTACTTTGGATGACGTTGCGTGGTGTGGGAGCGAGCTTGCCAGGCCGGATAGCGTTCCGCCTCTTTCGCCAACTCTCTATCATTTCTTTCCGCGACGCTCCGATGGCCTCGAAAACCTCTTGACCGATGGGGACGTCTCCGGAGGCGTATTCATTCGCAAGCTTGATTGCTTCGCCCAACTTTGGATTGTTGGCGAATGGCGCAAGTTCAACCAAAAGATTGAACACTATCCAGACCGGAACATTAGCGCCGACTAACGGTTAATGTCGGCAGTGTCCCGAATCATGATTGGCTGGAGCGATGGCGGTACTGGCGTTCGATCTTGTCTATTTTTCCGGCCTGACCGTAGGCGACCTGCTGGGCAGCGTCATTTCGTTGCTGGCGTGTTTGGTGCTCTACAACGCTTTGGCTACGGACCGCCCGAACCGATAGGTCGGGTCTAACCCGCGATCGCCATTCCAAAGCCAAGGCCCAGGCCAACTGCGACGCCAAGGAACAGCTTGCCGGCCATGTCGATGCGAAGGCGCATACAGGGCGGCATGCGTCTGTGCGGGCGCTCTGAGGCCGTTGCCGATGTCATCGAAGATCGTTTCCATCGGTCGAGTCTCTGAATCTGTGAATCCCCTGTTTGATCCGTCAAAGTTTAACGATCAGGGAAGCACCGTGGAAAGCACGTGCAGTAACGGTTGATTCAACCATTGCTGGTATAAGTGTGGGGTGGGTGGCGGCTCCGACAGCTCGGGGGTGGGCCTGAGTGCCGAAGCCGCCTGCGCAGCCAAGGTTGGGGTTTGACCGCGCCGTCCTATTCTGGGACAGCGCGGTCAACGATTCGTTAAAATGATCCGGACCTAATTAAGTCGATGCTAATTGCGCCCTTCGGCCTTTTTGCGTCAGCCGGGAACATCCTCGCTCCGAGGCTGTTCGGTCACACCCGGCTCGCGTTCTCAGCGGTCCTGCCGGTGACCAAGATGGCCCCTCACTCATCATGGTCGGCCCGCGCTCGGAAGCAGGCGCGGGCCATCCCTGAACAAGCCCGGCGTCTCCAGATGTCAGCGCCCTGGCGCGAGCCGGACTGCATAACGATTGCGGATGTGGCTGTTAAAATAGACGCCCTTGGCAAAGGCAGCTTTGAACGCAGCAACGGCCTCAGCAGGTACGTCCAAAAACTCGTAATGCTTCCCGCTCGCTACAAACCAAACCGAGAGAACCCTGGTGTTGGGGTCATAGTCGAACTTGCGTATCGAGGTCGACGGCATTGTATGCCATTCAAAAACTCAGCTAGCCGAGTTGGCTGAAACTGTATTCGAATATGTGGCCGCGCTTTTCGTCGGCAACCCTGATCCAGATGGGCTCGCTGGTGCGCAGCGTGATGTCGCGCTCTGTCGCTTCCCGCGCCGCCCTGATCGACGTTGTCGCGTGGACGATGTGGGTAGCCGTCACGGTATCGCCGTCCATTTCCTCAACGTGGTATTTCGGCACTTTTGGTCCTAAGCGTCCAGTTCGAGCGGCTCGTGCTCCGGATCGGTATGTCGCTCGGGACTAGGCCTTCGCTTCGTATCCCTAGGTCGAAACCTTCGGCAACGATGTCGACGATGCGACCTTCCGTGACCAAGTCGACATGCACCTGCGGATAGCGACCTACGAATTGCAGGATGATCGGCGACAGGACTTCACGCGCAGCCATCGCGAAGGTGTTGATGCGAAGTGTGCCAGACGGCGTCTCCTGTTGCGACCTTGCGTTGTCCATTGCCTGGTAGATGTCATCTACCGCGGGGCCAATCTGATCGACAAAATTTCGGCCCGCGTCTGTTAGCGAGACGCTACGGGTCGTGCGGTTGAACAGGCGAATTCCGAGTTGTCGCTCCAGTTTGCCGATCACACTGCTTATGGCAGTCGTGGACAGCCCTAGTTCGAGCGCGGCCGAACGGAAGGAACCCTTGCGTGCGATGGCGAGCACCGCGTCAAGATCGGTCAAGCTGTGGCGTGGCATTATCCTGTTTCTCGCATCAACATCCCAGTTTATCCCGATTATCGTTGCGCCAGTCCAGCCTTAAGTTTGGCGGATAGAACATGCGTCGGCCTACCGCACGCGCATCAGACAGAGGAGACGAACAGATGAGTATCGAGCTACCCAAAGGCATTGCCAACTATTTTTCGGCTGAGCGGAGCAGGAGCGCTGAGGAGGTATCCGGTGTTTCACCGAGACGGCAGTCGTCAGGGATGAAGGCAGCACCTACAAGGGCCGGGATGCGATCGGCGGATGGAAAGCGCATGCCTCGAAGAAGTATAATTACACGTTCGAGCCGTTCGCTGTCGAAACCGAAGTCGGCCAGACGCTTGTGACGAGCCATATTGTCGGGGACTTCCCCGGCAGCCCGGTAGACCTGAGGTACACATTCGTCCTCGATGGCGAAAAGATCGCAGAATTGGGGATCACCCTATGATCCCGTTCCTCACAATGAAGGGTAAGCGAGCACTGATTACCTCCGGCACTCGTGGCGCCGGCGCGGCGACAGTCGCCCTGTTCCAGGATCTCGGCGCTCAGGTTGTGACCAGCGCCCGCAAGAATCCTGGCGACCTCAGCGAATCCTTCTTTGTGGCCGCCGACCTGACGACGCCCGAAGGCTGCACGACTCTCGCCGATGGCGTGCGAGAGCGTATGGGAGGTGTGGATATCGTCGTTCACATGCTGGGCGGGTCGTCAGCCCCGGCCGGAGGCTTCAAGGTCCTTAGTGACAACATATGGGCAAGAGAACTCGACCTGAATCTAAGCCTGCGGTGCGGCTTGATCGGGAGTTCGTGCCCGGGATGGTGGAACGCGGCACTGGGGTCATCATTCATGTGACCTCAATCCAGCGGACGCTGCCATTGCCCGGGGCGACGACGGCCTACGCTGCGGCAAAGGCTGCCCTCTCAACCTACAGCAAGAGCCTGTCCAAAGAGATTTCGTCGCAAGGAGTGCGCGTTGCTCGGGTTTCTCCCGGCTGGATCGAAACGGAGGCGGCTGTCCATTTGGCAGAGCGGTTGGGAGCGGAACAAGGTGGAGATGCGACAGTCGGCAAGCGGATGATCATGGAGTCGCTGGGTGGCATTCCGATCGGCCGGCCGTCGAAGCCGGAAGAAGTTGCAAGCCTGACGCATTCCTCGCCTCCGACCGTGCGGGCAGCATTACCGGATCGGAGTTCGTAATCGATGGCGGCACCATCCCGACAGTCTAGACCATCGTCTCAGCAAAATCGGGGCTCCTGACCCGCTAGAATGGAAGGCGTGCGTTCTCCTTGACTTCCTTCATAACGAAGAATGTTCGAGTCTGTCGAACACCCGGGAGGGCAATGAGTTTCTGCCCATGAAGCTTGTTGAAATCCGCCATGTCACGGGCCCGTATCTTCAGAAGGTAGTCAAAGTCGCCGGCGACGAGGTTGCAGTCCAAGACCTCCTGGAGCTTGTGTACCGCCTCTTCGAATGCAGCGAAGCTTTCAGGCGTCGAACGATCGAGTACGACGCCCACCATGACCAGCGCGCCGAGTCCGACGGAAGTTGGTGCGATCTCAGCGCGCACTCCCACGATGTGCCCTTCGTCGAACAGGCGCTGCGTACGGCGATGGCACGTTGCCGCGCTGACATTCACACGGATTGCTAGGTCCGCATTTGTGAGCCGCCCGTCGGTCTGAAGCGCACGAAGTATTTTGATGTCTGTGCGATCAAGTTCAGTTGCGGAAGATTCTTCCATATTTTCTCCAGATTTGGCGGGCAATGATGCCTGAACCGCACTTCTGCGTCAGTTTTGGAAGATTCACCAGCAAAAATTAGAGAGCACCTTTCCCGGTGTTTCGATTACCCTATTCTTATCAAAATTCGAAAACGGAGACGAAAAGTGTCGCTTCTCGAAAAGTTTGAACGCTATCCGCTGACGTTCGGCGCGACGCCGATCGAGCACCTACCTCGGCTCAGCGCAGCGCTAGGGAACAAGGTCCAGATCTATGCAAAACGCGACGACTGTAACTCCGGCCTTGCCTTGGGCGGAAACAAGCTGAGAAAGCTTGAATACATCATTCCGGACGCCATCGCCTCTGGAGCGGACACACTCGTGTCAATCGGAGGCGTACAGTCCAACCACACGCGCATGGTCGCAGCTGCTGCAGCTAAGATTGGCATGAAATGCGTGGTGGTCCAAGAAAAATGGGTGCCGCACCATGACGCCGTTTATGACCGTGTTGGCAATATTCTTATGACGCGTCTGATGGGCGCCGACAGCCGCCTCGTCGACAATGGCTTCGATATCGGCATTCGCAGAAGCTGGGAAGACGCCATTCAGTCGGTGAAGGACGCTGGCGGAAAGCCTTACGCAATCCCTGCCGGCGCTTCAGTGCACAAATTCGGCGGGCTCGGCTATGTCGGTTTTGCCGAAGAGGTGGCCGCCCAAGAAGCTGAGCTCGGTCTGACCTTCGACTACATCGTCGTCTGCGTCGTGACAGGCTCCACGCAGGCCGGCATGATTGTCGGCTTCGCGGCACAGAACCGCGCGAATCGGGTCATCGGCATAGACGCGTCTGGGACGCCCGCCCAGACCCGTGCGCAGGTTCGCCGCATTGTCGACGACACTGCAGGCCTCGTCGGCCTCGGCCGTTCCATCCTCGACGACGAGATCGTGATCAACCCTGATTATGCCTATCCAGCCTATGGCGTGCCGTCAGACGCGACAAACGACGCAATCCGGCTTGCGGCTCGTACCGAGGCGATGATTACGGATCCGGTCTACGAAGGCAAGTCCATGCAGGGCCTGATCGATCTGGCGCGCAAAGGCTTCTTCTCTGAGGGTTCGAAGATTCTCTATGCGCATCTGGGCGGCGCGCCTGCGATCAATGGCTACAGCTACTATTACAAGGACGATGGTGCCGACCGCGAGATTGTGATGGCAAATGTCAAGTCGCCCTTGGCCAAGACCAATAGCGACCCATACGCCGCCAACTATCCGCCCATGTTCCCATAGGTCTGCGGATACTCTTCGGCATAACCAGCTGCGCCCGGGAACGCGGCGTGTGCTTTGGGTGCGACGCGTCTCAACTGCGAAGACAGCGTGTGCAAACCCGTCGAGGCATCGTTCTTCTGAGGAAGCCTAACGTAACCCTCACCCCTATAAATTCGAAAGGAGCTCTCCATGAATACCAAAACCAAAAGTCTTTTGGCCGCAACCGCTCTCGGCGCAGGTTTGGCGTCGCCGACAATCTCAGATTCCGCCGACCGCATCTCCGACACGCAAGCGGTTAAGAATGTCGTTCTCGTCCACGGGGCATTTGCCGATGGTTCTGGCTGGCGCGGGGTCTATGACGAACTCACCCAACGCGGCTATCGCGTCACGATCGTCCAGAACCCATTGACGTCACTGGAGGATGATGTCGCTTCAACCAAGCGTGTTCTTGATCGTCAGGATGGCCCGACCGTTCTCGTTGGGCACTCTGGGGCGGCACCGTCATCGCGGAAGCAGGGGTCAATCCCAAGGTCGCGGGCTGGTCTACGTTTCTGCGCTTTCGCCAGATGCCGGGGAGACAACTGGTCAGCAGCACGAAGGTTTTGCACCTGCCGCCGGGTTTGTTGTCGAAACCACCGATAATGGCTTCGGCTTCGTGAAGCCGGAGAATTTCAAGTCCGGTTTCGCTCATGACGTTGGTGACCAAGACGTCGCCTTCATGCGGGACTCGCAGGTCCCGATAAACATGTCGGCCTTCGGCACGAAGCTCAACAACGCGGCTTGGCGGTCGAAGCCAAGCTGGGCTGTAATCGCCACAGAAGACAAAGCATTCGACCAGGCCATGCTGCTTCACCTGGCGCATCGCATCGGCGCCAAGGTGACCACGGTGTCGGCAAGCCATGCGCTCTTTATGACTCAGCCTAAGTGATTGCGGATACGATAGACCAAGCGGCGCAGACCATCTCGAAATGAGCGGGTTCGGCAGTTGATGCGGGTAGCATCGGGGCAGGCGACCATTGTGCGCTGCCCCGATGAATGGCGCAATGGCTGCTCAGCGGTCATAGCAGCATCCCAAAAGCAGACATCCGAGTGACAGGCGAGACGGCCCGTTTGCGACGGACGGGCCAACTTGGAAATTCGTCGCCATTTGGCTGCTTGCGGCCTATTGCGCTAAGCGAACATATTGGGCCCAATCTCGCCACTGATCTCAATGATCACATCAGCGGGCAGGTTGTTTCGTCGGGCTGCGGCCCGAATGGCTTCAGGGTTAGCCGCTTCGTAAAGGCAATAGGTCTTTTTCCTGTCGGCGCTGAGGAAGGAGATGATCCACTGGACGCCTTCCTCGTCATTGATCAAATTGACATTTTCGACCGAGTCCTTTGAAAGGTTAAGCTGTTCGGCAAAATCTCGTTCGATGACGTAGCGTGGCATGAGAAGGCTCCTTCTGAACCGTGTTGATGCCGGCGAAGCACGACCGAGCCCCTTAATGCAGGGTCGGTTGCAACCTCTTCTTCAAACGGACCATATCCAGTTCGACCGCAGTTGCCCAGGCTTGCTCCGATAGTGACATTGCTCTCTCGATCGCTTTCTTGCTACCGATTTTCATAAGCAGGCTCGCATATTCGGCCTGTGCATGCGCGAGCCACGGTCTTGAACTGCTGGCTGC
This sequence comes from Mesorhizobium sp. M0772, assembly GCF_040320135.1. Lineage (NCBI taxonomy): Bacteria > Pseudomonadati > Pseudomonadota > Alphaproteobacteria > Hyphomicrobiales > Phyllobacteriaceae > Mesorhizobium > Mesorhizobium sp. M0772. Next base: position 10,511 of record NZ_JAMYPB010000020.1, read on the forward strand.
GTTCATCTCGAGTGCATGCTCGAAGTGCGCGGCGGCCTTCTCGAAGTCACCTAGCGAGGCGGACAACATTCCTAGATAGCGGCTCGCTGCTCCAAAGCAGACAGTTGCGACTCCCGCCATGATGGTCATATCCTTGTAGGCGATCATAAGGTCGTAGATCGTTTGCGCCGCCTCTGTGTCGCCGAGGCTGATCGCGACTTCCGACATGAACGAGAGGGACGTGCTTCGCTTCGCATCTAGCGGCATTGCGAAACCGGTGCGAGCCAGCTCCCTCAGCCTACGCTGCGCTGCGTCCCGATAGCCCAAATCACATGCAACCAACGCAAAACCTGGCAACCAGGTGGTTTCATCGGGGTTCTCTTGGATCAAACGCTTCATGACCGGTGCGACCTCCGACAGGCGGCTCTGTTCACGTCGGATCGCGAACATCTGCATGCCGTAGACGCCCTCGACTTCCGCGCCATGCGTCTGTCTACCCATGCTTAGTGCTTCTCCTGCAAGTGCCTCAGCCGTCGTGAAACGTCCCTCAAGAATAGCCATCATGGCCCGGGCATGCCGAGCCATCCAAAGGAGGTGGAGCCGCTGGCGTAGCGTTCCGAGCTCTTCCAATCCATCGATCGCTAGATCGGCTCGAGTACGATTGCCCAATTCGGTGGAGACGTAAACGTCGAGTATTAGGGCTCGGCCCCGCATGTCGTCGTCGTTTATCTCAGCCGAGAGGCGCTTTATTTCGTCTATGCGAGTAGTCCGATCGGTTGCCTCCGCGGCAGACTTGACTGTCGTCGGGGTTAGGAAAGGCAAGACAGAGAGTTCCAAGAGCGAAGGCTTGTCATCAAGCTGCCGAGCCAGATTGACGCCCTCCTTATGGTATTTCGCGCTGTTCTTAGCGTCGCCAAGGTACGCATATGCGCGCGCAAGGCGGGTGAGAAGCTGGCAGCGCGATTTCTGATCGTCGTGGTCGATTTTGCCCATCGCTTCCCTGAGTAGCTGGAGCGATTCGGCGAGCGGCTTCGAGGAAAGGAACTGGGCGGCATCAAAACCGAGTGCAGAGCGGATGAAGGCCTTGGTATCGCTAGCTTCGCGAGCCAGTCGCGCGGTCAGCTCGTATTTTGCAACGGAGTCCGACAACCGGCCTGCGGCGCTCAGTGCTTCGCAGAGTTTTAGGGTCGCCTCGAGCACATCTTTTTGCTGAGCCCGTCCTTTCGGCAAGTGCTCCGCTATAGCAAGAGCGTTCTGAAAATGGTCGACCGCCTCGTAGTTGGCTGATCGCCCCAGCGCGCGTTCGCCGGCCATCATCCAGTACGGGAGGGCAAGCTCATTTTGCTGTCCCCTGACGTAGTGCTGGGCAATGAGCTCGGGCTGCGTGACGACGAGATCGGGATATCCGTCGATGAGGACCCTGGCTATCGCTTCATGATAGTGGCGGCGCCGCCGACTGAGAAGCGACTGGTAAGCTGTATCCTGGATGAGCGCATGGCGGAAAACGAGCGCGTCCTGCAGAACGCCTCCAGTCACGACGAGTTGGGTGGACATGAGCTGATGCAACGCGTCGTCGAGACCCTTATCTTCGAGTCCGGCAACTTTCGAGAGTAGGCCACGATCGAATTCCCTGCCTATCACTGAGGCAATTTGTGCGACTTCCTTGGCCGTCGCTGTCAAACGATCGAGTCGCGCCATAAGGGAGCCCTGCAGACTATCTGGGATCTCGACGTTGAGCGACGCCGCCTTTCCGCTCTCCATGATTGAGCGCGTCAGCTCCTCGACAAACAATGGTACACCGTCTGTTCGCTCGGCAATTCGGTCGGCAAGCTGGTCGGGAATATCCGCGAGCATCGATTCAATCAGCTCTCGCATCTGTTGCTTCGTCAGGCGCCCAATGGCGAGCGTCGTCACCTGAGCCAGTCCGGTTGCCCACCCGGCGGTCCATTCCGGTCGGTGCGTCACAACGACAAGGACGGCCGCACCATGCACGCGGTTCACAACTTCTGTGAGAAATTCATTAGTCGACGGATCGATCCAGTGCGCATCCTCGACGACAAAGAGCACCGGCGCAATCTTCGCAGCGAGCAGAACGCGGTTCGCCAATGTGTCGACGCTGAGTTCCTTACGATGTTGGGCGGAGAGATCGAGCGGTTTGAACGCGCCGCCGAGGTCGAGCGAGAGCAACTCGGCGTAGATCGGTCCGACCTCCGAGGGATGTTCCCCGTAACGTTGAACAATCGCGCGAAATTTTTCATCGCGCATGGCTTCGCTGTCGGCGGATGAAAAGCCTGCAAGCCGGCTTAGGCGTTGGATGATGGGGTAGAAGGCTGAGGTGATGTGATAGGGGGAGCACTGCAGCCGGATTAGCTCATGATGGCTCTCATAAAGCCGTTCCTCGAGCGCATCCACGAGGCGCGACTTCCCGATGCCCGCTTCTCCCGACACGAAAACCGCCTGGCCTTGGCTGGCTTCGGCCAACTCCCAGCGCTCGAGAAGAATGCCGATTTCGCTGGTTCGGCCGACGAACTTCGACAAAGCGCGATCGTGCGCTGCGTCGAACCGGCTTTCCACCTCCCGCTCGCCACGAACCGCGAATAGGGCAATAGGCGATTTGAAGCCTTTCAGCTCCTGCTCACCGAGGCTCTCGATTTCGAAGGACTGCCCGGCGAGCCGACGCGTGCTGTCGGCAACGACGATCTGACCGGGAGCGGCAGCGCTTTGCAGGCGCGCCGCGAGATTGGGTGTGTCCCCTGCGATTGAGGCGCGCTCGTTCACGCTGCTGCCCGCTATGTCGCCGACCACCACGTGGCCCGATGCGATGCCAATACGCGCCTTCAGTTGCTCGCCGTCGGGCGATTGGATGGCCTCGACTGCGGCGAGGGCCTGGAGGCCAGCCCGAATGGAACGCTCTGCGTGATCCTCGTAAGCCATCGGCCACCCGAAATAGGCAAGCACGCCGTCTCCTAGATATTTGGCGACATAGCCGCCAAAGCGGGTGATTGCGCCAGCGACGCTGTCCTGATAGCGGCGTGTGAGCTCGTGCATGTCTTCCGGGTCGAGCTGCGCCGATAGCGCCGTCGAGCCGACCAGATCACAGAACAGCACGCTGAGGAGCCGCCGGTCGGCAGCTGGTTCTTGCGGCACTTCGGTGGTCTGAGCTTCCGGCCTACCGACTGGAACCGAGGCAAGACGAGCTCCGTTGGGGTGAGGCTGTCCAAGTCCATCGATCGCGGCCAGAATGATCTTCCGGTGCCCGAGCGAGACACCAAGCTCCTGGAGATCGGCGTCCGTGATATGGGGAAGCGCTCGAAGGTCGACGTCGTTTTCGAGGAACGCCTGCAGGTACTTGCCGAGACCGAGGTGGCTCAGCCAATCCTCAATTGTTTGCATCGAGCTTTCTCATGCGGCACCGCGATCCAAACTAGCGCGAATCTCGTGGCGGCACCACCTTTCAGATCGGGAGATCGAGACGAGCAGCCGGCCAAAACTCCTCGATGGCCAGAACGGTCCGCGAAGGAGGCGCGGGATATCAATTTCGGTTGGACCACGCGTGGCTTTCGGCGCAAGATAAAAGTCGGGAAATTGAGCGCCGCGGGTGAAGCTCGAAACTCTCGGGTGGCCTTCCTTGGAGGCTGGAATGGATAGGACGCAAATTGCGGAATTCGCACAGAGTCTGCGGGGCCAAGTCATCGGCGTCGGCGACGTCGGCTATGACGATGCCCGCAAGCTATACAATGGTATGATCGACAAGCGGCCGCTGATTATTGCCCGGTGCGCCGATGCCGGAGACGTCATGGCCGCAGTGAACTTCGGACGTGATAGGCGACTTCCGATTGCAATCCGCGGGGGTGGTCACAATGGACCGGGGTTCGGCAGCGTCGACGATGGCCTCGTGATCGACCTCTCGACTATGAAAGGCGTCCGAGTCGATCCAAGGAACCGCAAGGTGCGGGTCGGACCCGGCTGCACGACTGGCGAAGTTGACCATGCTACCCACGCCTTTGGCCAGGCAGTCCCCTTCGGGATCATTTCGACCACTGGGGTCGCCGGCCTGACACTGAGCGGCGGCCACGGCTACCTCAGCCGGCAATATGGCCTGGCAGTAGACAACCTCATCGAAGCCGATGTGGTGTTGGCCGACGGGAGTTTCATGACCGCCAGCGAAGCCGAGAATGCAGATCTCTTGTGGGCGCTTCGCGGCGGCGGAGGAAACTTCGGTGTAGTGACCAGTTTCCTGTTTCGCACGCACCCAGCGAAAATGCTCTATGGCGGACCGATCATCTTCGATGTTGGCGATGCCGCTGAGGTGATGCGCTGGTATCGGGATTTCCAGGCGAAAGCTCCGGAGGATTTCTACATCTTCCTCGGACTGCAATCGGTCCCTGGCGGCGCTCCTTTCCCACCGGAGCACTGGAACAAACAGATGTGTGTCCTCGTTGTCGCGCATAACGGCGAGGGCGGCGAAGTGGCCGTCAACGCCATCCGCGCGGCTCTCCCCAAGCCCCTGATCGACTGGGCCGGCCCGATCCCCTACACGGCGTTGCAGACCTTGTTCGACGCGCTCTATCCGGCCGGGCTGCAATGGTATTGGAAGGGCGATTTTGTCCGAGAGCTGCCAGATGTCGCCATCGACGCCCATCTCCTACATGCAAGCAAGGCAAGCCCGGGTTCGTGCATGCATCTTTACCCGGTCGATGGCGCGGTGCATCGCCGGGGCAAAGCGGACAGCGCCTGGAACGCCCGCGATGTGACCTGGTCCATGGTGATCGCCGGGATAGATCCCGATCCGGGCATGGCGCCAGCCCTCAAGAAGTGGGCCACCGACTGCTGGCAGGCTGTTCATCCGTTTGACCTAGGCGGCGCCTATCCCAATTTCATGATGGATGATGAAGGCGATGAGCGTATTCAGGCGAGCTACGGCGACAATTATCCGCGCCTCGCGGCCCTAAAGGGGAAGTTCGACCCTGCCAACTTTTTCCGCGTCAACCAAAACATCCGTCCCGCCATATAGATTCAGTAGAGGTGGTCCGTCCATACCGGGTCTAAGGCGGTCAATGTGCAAAGTCCGCTTTGCGCCCCATGTCGGCCGTTGAAGTGAGCTCTGCCGACGCCTGAAAGCGGACGTTGACGGCGACCAGGCTGGAGGTCGCGGTTGCGCCACGCGTCGCGTTGAGTTCGGCCCTCGGAAAATCAGTCCTGCACCCCTGAAGTGGACATTCGAGGGTCACCTCGCGCTGTGGAACACCCTCGACAAACGTGTGGAGCGGGCCTAGCATGGGCTCATCGGACGGAGACCGGCAATGCTCAGTCGGCGCGACTTATTCTCACGGTTTCTTCGGGGTCTCGGAGCCATATCGGTTAGCAATTTCGGGGCGGTTGCTTCCGCACTCGCCAGCTCGCGACCCCGGTTGCGCGTTGGAGCTGCCCTCCAGGCACCTATGTCGTGGGCCGAGGACTGCTCATTCGTCATCGGCGTTCGGTCGAGCTTGCAAAATTTGGATGATCCGATGTCGCCAAACAATGTGCGGACCGCACTCTGCCCGTTGTGCAACAGCTATGTCCACATCACTGCGACCGAGGCGACACGCGTCCCGTTACCAACAGCTTAGGGCTTCGTAGCGATTGGATCTTGCCTGGCAACGCTGTAGTCACTCGGCTTGTCGCTCCCCGGAAGCTTGCCAGGAACAAGCGCAGACGGATCGAAAAGGGCGCTCTTGTCGGGCTTTGGAATTCCGTACACCAGCAAGCCCGAAACGTGTGCAGCTGCAAATGAGGTTCCCGAGCAAACGTTTGTCTGGCCATTCGGGTTTGCGACGTTGCCCGGCCATAGCGATCGGATCTTTACGCCGGGCGCAGCGAAATCAGGCGGTCCTATCTGGATGCCACTAGTCATGTCGATGTTGCCGTTTCCATAAGCGGAAAAGTTCCAGAACACGTCGGTCTTCCTCACCGCAGAAACGGTGATTACTGCTCCAGTCGGAGTGCCCGTGGAAGGAAACCGGTATCCGCCAGCACGAGCGGGAGAGATGGTCTGCACGTATCCCGAACCGCCAATGACGTCGGTATTTCCGGCAGCAACCGAAATAAAAAGCTGCTTGTTTTGCGCAAGGTCCCGCAGAAGGTCTTCAACCTTCGATTCCGGACTGGGCTCTGTCGTTCCAGACGCTGCCCCGGGTACATACAGCGGATTGTAATAGGCTCCAAAGCTCACGTTCACAACATCGCCTGCGGCGGCGTATGTCTTGACATACTGAAGGGCCGTAAGCGCATTGCTCAACAGGTCGACCGGATATGATGCGGTAAATATTCGCAGCGCGCGTATCCTGATCCCCGGAGCCACTCCAATCAGTTCTAGATTGTTTCCTTTTTTTGCGCCGATTATCCCGGCCACCATGGTTCCGTGTCCGATTGGATCGGCGGGCGTTTCGGAAACGCAACTCCCCGTGCAAAGTCGCTGCTCGACGATCTGCAATTCGTTGGCGATATCTGACCCAGGGCCGATGCCGCTGTCGACAATCCAAACGGTTTTCGTCAGCGCGCTCGCATCCACAGGACTGGGGTTGACCCGCTTGATGTTCCTAGGGAGAGACTCCGTAGTGGAGATGGCTTTTTGATCGTCTTCGTCCCCGCACTCGAAGCCCATGCCGAAAATCAGCGAATTTGAGCTGATCTCGCCTACTTCGAGGATCTTCTCTTCAGCCACCCGAGCGCGGGCGGTCGCGGCTGATACGGGAAGTGTGAGCGCGCTGAGCGAATGCAGATTGCCTACGTTATCGGAGAAATACTTTTCGCCTCCGTTTTGATCGATGAAGGCTTCCCCGAGAATTGTTCGCGCTATCTGGTTGACGTCAGCCTCAGTGTAATCCTTTCCGCGTTTGAGCCATATGATTGACGTGCTGTCAGCCTTGGCCTGCATCTCGGAAATCACGGTGCCAGGAATAGGCTCCAACGGGGTCGCGCCAGATGACTCCTCACCCGCGTTCGCAAGCGGCGCGTTTGCAAGGATCAGGCTTGCGACGAACAGAGTCGGTAAGCAGCGCATGCCAAACCCCCACCGGGCCGATTGCCCAAGTCGCCAATTCGCAATAGAGTAATTTGAAAAGGTGGGCGTGGCAATAATGTCTCACCGTCCTTGCCCGATTTCTCAAGCGGCGGCTTGGGGGACATTTCAGCGGGGTGCTCGTTTGACGGGCTCATGGTGTCTGCCGGTTACAGATAGGGGGATTTGATGGCACGGGCGAGGGCAAAGCGTAATCGGCAGCAGACGGAAATCGCGCAGGCCATAATCGCGGAGTGGTTTCGAGTACTGCCGGAAAGTTCCGGGTCCATCGGAGCCATGGACGAGTACTCACTCACTGCGGCCTTTAATGACATCCTTGACAGGCCCGCACTGGCCATAATCGATGATCCGACCGTCGTGAAGATAGTCGTGCCGCTGCCCCCGGCAGGCATTGCAACGCGTGACCAACTCAGGGACTACCTTGCACGCAATCAGGATTTCGTTGCCGGAATGAGCGCGGCAGCCCTCTTCGGCTGCGGTCGATGAGCGCGGATACCCTGTGAGGCCGGCTTCTAACTGGGAAGGCTAGCCTTCTCCATGTCTCTCGCGAACGCGGCCAGCAGGGCTTCATCCGCAAATGGCCTGCCGTGCGACCACTCCGTCACCGTGAATTTCGGGTCCAGGTCCAGCACACGGCTCGCCGCCCGAAGCGCTTCACTGACCTTTTCCTGACGCATCAACGCGACCGTTAAAGCAAGCCACGCTCTAACGTAACCGGGATGCGATGCGACCACCTCGCGGCAAATCAGTTCAGCCTCTTTGGCTCTCCCCACCGCCAGATTGGAGAGTGCAAGATTGGCCGATATCCAAGGCGAGACATGGTGGCTCAGCGAAGCCGCGCGATTATAGGCCCGAATGGCGGCAGGGTAGTTGCCGAGCAGATCCATGAGCGCGCCCTGGTATCCTACGATTTCTGGACTGTGACCCGCGACCGCGACGGCATCATCCATGGCCCGCTGCGCCTCCTGAGGCTTCCGTTGAAGAAATCGCAAGAATGCCAGCAGAGCCAGCACGTCCGAATGGCCGGCGTCAATGCGCGAGGCACGCTCGTATAGAAGTTCGGCCTCGTGGATCGCTTTCTCGTCGTTCTCTGCCCAGCCCAGACGCACCTCGTCGAGATAGCAGAACCCGAAAGCTACCAGGGCGCACAGGTAGGTGGGATCCATGGCCAGTGCACTGGAATAGAATTCCTTCGCCCGCCGATGCCCCTCCCGTGTGTATCGGCGCTCCTCGTCATGACCTCGCTGAAAGGTCTCCCACGCCAAACCACTGCGTGTTCCACGCTTCCAAATCTGCGCCTGTTCCCCGTCGGTCAGCGCCAATTGCAAAGCAGATACGACTTCCGAGGCAATCTGGTCCTGGGCGTCGAAGCTGTCGCGAAGATCGTAGTCGTATCGCTCGGCCCAGATGGTCGCGCCGTCAGACACCGAAATCAGCCGAGGCATGATCCGGAGATGCTGGCCGCGCGCGCTGATGCTCGATCGCAAGACATAATGGGGCTTGCCTCGCGCCACGGCGGTCGTGTCTCGAACCGAGATCGAATTGGTGAGCCGCGCCAAGACAAGATGAATCTCATCTTGCAGAGATGACGCGACGAACCGCGCCGATTGCGAGTCGTCTTGCGGCTCAAACGGTTGAATTTCAACAATCGGCTTTACAATATTCTCTCTATATTGCTGAATGTCCCCTACAAAGCCGGAGCGATATTCCTCCGGTTTAGAGCTTACAACACAATATACGTGAACGCTCTCGCTAATATTCTTCAGGCGCTTAGAGCCAATACTTTCGGTAACGACCGAAAACCCATCAGGAAATCGCCGGACGACATCGTCGGACATAAGTATCTGGCCGGGCGCCGCTACTCCCTGAATGCGGGACGCAACGTTGACTGCATGTCCATAGATGTCGCCATCGATTTCAAAAACCTCTCCGAACGCAATTCCAACCCGCCAGCGACTATCTTGCAGCCTATTTTCGAGAAGCGCTGATTGTGCTGCTATGCTAGCAACCGCTGCGTCCGAAGCAGACTCGAAAGCTGCCAGGACGAAGTCACCCGGAGTCGAAACTATCCGTCCGCCATTTGCCTTCAGCGCCTTCACAAACGCGTTGCGCGACGTGACGAGATTACGGACGCCCGTCTCGGGGTTCCGGAAGACGGACTCGCTGTATCCGACCATGTCACCGGCCAGAATGAAGAGTTCTTTCCGCGTCTCGGCCACGATCGTACCGGACGAGGCGGCCTCGCCAGATACTATCGTTTGCACGTCAGCCCGAATTGTTGATTATGTTGCACCGCAGAAGTCATCCTACCTACAAATCGGCGTATTAGCCAGTTGGAATGCAGCGTCGGCCTGCCCGGGACATCGCAGGCGAAGCTCCACATGAGGTCGCGAAAGGCGCTGAGGTTCCCCTTGATCACGTTCGCCAGCCCGCCTGCAGTACTGCCGCTGCCCACGGAATGTCCCTTTCACGTCGCCGCCGCCGTATTGGCACCGGACCACACCGGCCGCCGACGCCTGGTTTCTGGGCGCGCCCGAACCGCAGACGAGGCCTTCAGTCGGACGGTGATGGAAGGCATCGAGCGCAGCAGTGCCGTATATACCGGTCGCGAACAGGTCGTGGTGGCCACCTTCGATGAGATGGAAGGTTCGGCAATAGATCCTCGGGATCTTTTGAAGTATTCGCCCCGACAGTTGGCCCATGCGGAGGTTTGGAACTCCAGCGCTGATCGAGACCAATGGATACCCGGGCCTTTCAACACTGGGCGAGCGATATCATGGTTGGAGATCGAGCATGTCTCAACAGGAAATCGAGGATATGCGCCGGCAGCGTCTTGTCTGCTTTCATACCCGAATTGTTACGATTTCGGATTTTGTTTGGCAGACAGTTCGGGGCTTGCCGCTGGCCTAAATAGAGAAGAGGCGACGCTACGTGCCGTTCTCGAGCTTGTTGAACGCGATGCGGTGTCCATATGGTGGTATAATCGCCTTAAATTGCCGGAAGTCACGATACCGCAAAGTCAGGAAGAGTTGGTGAGGTTGTTTCGTAGCTGGTTGCGGACACTTCATCGGGAGCTTCATTTGATTGACCTAACCAATGATCTTGAGATCCCGGTTGTCGCCGCGCTGGCATATGGCGAGGATGGCAAAGGATTCTGGTTTGGTTCCGCTGCTGGCCCGGATCTGCATCAGGCCATTGAGGGTGCTCTGGGCGAGGTCTGCCAGTTCATGCTTTCCGCCAGTTTCGCACGGCCGATGTCTGCCGCCAGGCAGGCCATCCCACCGAATTTCGTCGCTTGGGCTGCTGCCGCGTCGTTGCGACGAAACAGCCATTTGACGCCCTCAGGTCGGCCTGACCATCGCCGTGAGCACGCCGGGCCGGAGGACGTGCTCGGCAAACTCAGGTCAAAGGCCGTTGACCTGTTCGTTGTGTGCTTGTCCCGCGACGATGCGCCAACCGTCGTCCGCGTCCTCGCACCTGCGCTTCGCCCTATCTGGCCCCGATACGCCAAGGGCCGGCTGTTCGAAGTTCCGGTAGCCATGGGCGCGCGCAAGAGTCCTATTTCAGAATCGGACCTTAATCCGACCGCTATTTTGTACTGACCTCAGCCCGCGTTGTCGAGGAGTTCACCGGCGTTGGACAGGTCGCGCACCGCAAAAGTTCAGCCAAGCGGCTTTAGCCTCGCGACTCTTGGAGTGTGTGCCGCTGTAGTGAAACGCGCAGAACTAGCCATTTCCGTACGGCTGGGTAGCGTCCGGCTCCGGGCGGCGTTCCCTTCGTTCTTCAAGGAACAGCTTGGTGTGCTCATCCCGCTCAAGAGGCGTTGTCCCGTGCTCTTGAGAGACGTCCCTGGATCGGCTGGAAGCGTCGATCTTCGCGATGAAGAACCAGGAAAAGCAGCGGATCGCCATTGCCGCGCCTTCCGTTTTCGGTTTCGTGACCTTGCCCAAGGTCGTGGCGATCATCCACTCAAAGACCGCTTCGAATGTCCGCTCGATTTCAGGAAGCTACGAGCAGATCGGCGAGCACATCCTGGCAGGTCGGGCGGATCTTGGAATCTCGAGACTGCCGCTGAACGCAAGTCTGTTTGAATGGGTTCCGCTTGGGTCGGCACGAAACGTATACATCTTTCATCCCGACCACCGTTTCTCAAAACGAACCTGTATCGAGGCGCAAGACCTGGCAGGCGAAACGATCGTCGATATCGATCCCCAGTTCGCCGCTCACCAGATGAACTTCAATGCCTTGCGCTTCGCCGGCGTTGAGCCAGACATACTGGTGGAATTCGATTGCAACGGTCACGAAGCCGGATACGTTTCGGCTGGCCTGGGCATTTCGATCACAAACGAGATCATCGCGCGTGAGTACGCGGCGTTTAACCTAGGAATAAAGCCAGTGGAACCTTCCGCGCTCTATCACTACGTCGCAATTTGGCAGAAGGGCAGGACCTTTTCCAGCGCATTGAATGTCTCGCTCGAGGCGATTATCGCTGCGTTTTCCACGGAGCCGCCTGCGGTTTCCTTAGGAAGCGCCAATTTATTGGCGGTCGGCTAGGCTGCCCTCGCAGTTCGGATCGTGTGCAGGGTTTCCGGCTGAGATGCGTATATCAACGCAACTTCTTCCAATCCTTGCGACCCGTGACAATATCGCTCAATCCATGCTGGATTCGTCGTTGTCCTCCCAGCAACGGCGGATGTCTGGCAAAGTGGTATTAGCCGATTGCCGCAACTCCGTATGTGGCGGTGTCTGTTGAAGCCTCGCCGCGATCACATGAAGTTGCTCCGGCCTCAAGTGGGTATAGCGGCGGAGCATCTTCCAATCCTTGTGCCCGGTGACCATGGCGACCTGCTCGATGCTGAAGCCAGCTTCAAACAGGCGGCTTGTGCCTTCGTGACGCAGGTCTTGGAAGTGCAGGTCCTCGACCTTAAGTTCATGACAGGCACGTCGGAAGCGGTTCCGGCCGACTTCCCATTGTAGGGGAAGATGCGTCCCTTTCCCTCAGTGGAGAAACGCTGCTCTTCGAGGATCGCGCGGGCGTCGTAACCACTCACATCGAGGAGCGGGATACGCATGTGATTGCCCTTTTTGTGGCGTGGGTCCTTGCGATCTCGCATCAGCAGGGTGTTGTTGCGGTCGTTCAGGTCCTCCCACGTGGCGTTGCAGATTTCCCCGAGCCGCATGGCGGTGGCGATCGCAAAGCGGATGATCTTGTCGACGGGGATAATCTGGAAGTTGTTTTCTCTGAAGTAGCTGATCAGGGCCTCTATCTCGCCAAGTGTCGGCCGCCGATCGCGTTCGTTGCCCTTGCCAACAAGACCCAAGCGGGCGAGGGCGACACGACCAAGTTCCACCGGGTCCGCTGAATAAGGCAGTCCATGCACAGCCGCGCCGTGCACCAGCAATGTCCGGATGTATCCGATGTCTATTCCAACGGTGACAGGTCCGGCGCCTTCCTCGGCTCGTTCCTTGCCGAACTTTATGACCTGTTCGCGACTGAGATCCGCGATGTTGAGCCTTCCGAGCCTGGCTCGTAGCAGGTCCAGGCTGAATGCCTTCGAACGCCCGATCAACTTGCCAACTTCCGTCATATCGGCGATATGCAGGTCGATCAGGTCGGAGACCGTTTTGATCCCGTCCTTGTGCTTGGGAGCAGGCTTCTGACCCAGGTCGATTTCTCGCTCAATTCGGCGCGCCCACATCTCGGCGTCCTTGCGGAGCGAGAAGCTGGTGCTGAGGGAGTGGCCTTGCAGCGAACCTGCACACGCCACTTGCCGGAAGCCAACTTGTTGATGGACGCCATGGGTGGTCTCTTTTTCGTGCACGCTGTGTGCACAGGGAGGGGTACAAAATGCGAAAACTGACGGATATCGTGTCGTACAACGGCGAACGTGTGCACGTTTTGAGGCCCTGAAAATACGAGAAAAAGCGTGATAAATCAAGCCAATAGGATTTCCGTTGCGCCGATGATGGACTGGACCGACCGGCATTGCCGGTTCTTCCACCGCCAGTTGACGCAGCGTGCGCTGCTCTACACCGAAATGGTGGTGGCGGACGCTGTCATCCATGGCGCGCGCGAGCGGCTGCTTGGTTTTGACGAGACCGAACATCCGGTGGCACTGCAACTCGGCGGCTCCGATGCGCAAAAGCTGGCCGAGGCGGCGCGCATCGGCGAGGCGTTCGGTTACGACGAAATCAATCTCAATGTCGGCTGTCCGTCCGACCGCGTCCAGTCCGGCACGTTCGGCGCCTGCCTGATGAAAGTGCCTGACCTCGTCGCCGATTGTGTGGCGGCGATGAAGGCGGCGGTGAAAATCCCGGTGACGGTCAAATGCCGCATCGGCGTCGACGAGCAGGATCCGGAGCCCGCGCTCGACGCGCTGGCCGACGGCGTTTTCGCGGCCGGCGCCGACGCGCTGTGGGTGCATGCGCGCAAGGCTTGGCTGGAGGGTCTGAGCCCGAAGGAAAATCGCGACATCCCGCCGCTCGACTATGACAGAGTCTATCGCCTCAAGGCTAGAAAATCGAACAAATTCATTGGCATCAATGGAGGCGTTCAATCGCTCGAAGAGGCGGCTCGCCACCTCGATCATGTCGATGGCGCCATGCTTGGCCGCGCCGCCTACCACACGCCAGGCATCCTGGCCGGCGTCGACGCGGCATTCTACGGCGACAAGGCCGGCGCCTACGATTTTGCCGCGCTGATCCACACGATGGCCGACTACGCCGCGCGGCATATCGAGCAGGGCGGGCGGCTCGGCCACGTCACCCGCCACATGGTCGGGCTGTTCCACGGCCTGCCGGGCGCGCGCCGCTTCCGGCAGATACTGTCCACCGACGCGACGAAACCCGGCGCCGGACCGGATGTGCTGAAGGCAGCGTTCGCTGCCGTCGATTTCGACCGTGTTGAAAAGGCCGCTTAAGCAGTTCAGTCGCGCAGAATCATCCGGTCGCCGCGCACGTCGAAACCCGACAGGGAACCGATGAAGTTCATGCCGAGCAGGCTCTGGCTGAGCGCGCCGGGCGCGGCGACCATGACCTGCATGTTCTTGCGCACGATGCCGCCGATCGCCAGTTCGTCGGTGCGCACCGAAGCGGCGCGCGCCATGCCATTGGCGGTCGAGACCGGGACGGTGAAGCTCAGCGCGGCCGGATTGAAGCCGGCCGCCTGCGCGTCTTCGGCGGTGAGCACTGTACTGGTCGCGCCGGTATCGACGACGGTGCGGATCGGCGCGCCGTTGATCGTGATGCGGGCCTCGAAATGGCCGCTGTCGGCCTTGTCCAGGGTCACGGTGGCATGGCCGTCCTCGACGCCGAGCGCCAGCGGGCTGCCGGGAACGAGGCCCGCCGTCACCCGGCTGGCGAAATCCTGCAACTCGTAGCGGTACTGGTAGCCGGCGACGAGCGCCAGCACGATCAGGGCCCACGTGCCGAGATTGCGGGCCATGACGCCGAGCGGCCTGCCGGACCGGACAAGGCCGGCGCTGACGAGCAAGCCGATCGCCCCCAGCCAGACCAGACGGCTGAAATCGTAATTCTCGATGCCGAACGTGCTGCCGGCGTCGTTGTTGATCATCAGCAGCACCAGCCCGAGGCCGATTGCCGCCATCACGATCCAGAACAGTCGGTTCATCGGACCTGCCGCCTCAAGAGAGGACGTCGCGCTCGCGCGCCATGCGGCTGCGGCGTGTTTCCCGGCGCGGCCTGCGCTCGACCGTTTCCAATCGGGCCGGCAACTCGGCCATGACGCTGCGGCGTACCTCCGGCGTCATCCCCATCCAGGCGCCGATTTCATCGCGCGTGCGGCCACAGCCGAAGCAGAAGCCGGTTTTCATGTCGATCGAACAGACCAGGATGCACGGGGATTCGATGGCCGTCATGACTTTCTCTTGAAGGTTCCGTCCGGAATCCCTCGTTCCATCTCCACATGGTGCAACGGCAAAGCCAATGCAAGCCCTTCGGAATGCGGCGCGGGCAACCGCTTTCGCGCCAATGTCGAGGGGAGTTGTGCCGGCCGGGCAAGGCGGTTATGCCGCTGATCAACCACAGGGAATGATCAGGACCGACATGACCAGCGCGCTGCCCTTCGACGACTTTCGCAATCTGCTGGCGAGCCTGCCGCCTGCCGATACAGTCGCGGAAAACAGGGTGCGCACCCTATTTTCCAAGGCCGACAAGCCGAAAGCCTCGCTTGGCCGCATCGAGGACATCGCCGCCTGGCTTGCTGCCTGGAGCGGGCGCGCCCCGCCGGCGGTGAACCGGCCCCTGGTGGCGATCTTCGCCGGCAACCATGGCGTGACCCGCCACGGCATCTCGCCGCGCCCTGTCGCTGCGACCGCAAACGCCGTTGAGCTGTGCGCCGCCGGCGGTGCGGCAATCAACCAGATTTGCGTCGCCAACAATCTTGGCCTCAAGGTGTTCGATCTGGCGCTGCACATTGCGACCGCCGACATCACCGAGGACGCCGCCCTCGACGAACGCGGCTGCGCCGCCACCATGGCCTTCGGCATGGAAGCCATCGCCGGTGGCGCCGATCTGATTTGCCTTGGCGATCTCGGCGTCGGCAACTCCACCGTTGCGGCGGCCTTGTGCGCCGTCCTGTTCGGTGGCAGCGGCGCCGACTGGGTCGGCCCCGCCTCGGGCGCGGACGCGGCCATGCAGGCGCGCAAGGCTGATGTAGTCGATAAAGCCGTCGCCTTCCATGGTGCGGCTCTGAAGGACCCGTTGGAAGCACTGCGCCGGGTCGGTGGCCGCGAATTTGCGGCCATTGCCGGCGCCATCCTCGCCGCCCGGATGCAAAAAATCCCGGTGCTGCTCGACGGCTTCGCCGCGACCGCTGCCGCTGCCGTGCTGCATGCCGCCAACCCGGGTGCGCTCGACCATTGCCTGCTGGCCAGCCAGTCGCCCGAACCCGGCCAAAGGCTTGCCGCCGAGCGGCTCGGCCTCAGGCCGCTGTTCGATCTCGGCATCAGCCACGGCGAAGGGGTAGGGGCCGCCCTTGCCGCCGGTCTGGTCAAGGCGGCGGCGCTTACCAGTTCGGGCATGGCGGCGGCGGTCAAAGCCTAGAACAAGCTGTCAACGTCGGCGGGCCGCCGCCACGGTCTTGGTTGGCAGCGCCGGCAGTTCCTCCATCACTCGGGCGAGCGGGAAAATGGCGATTGCCTCGGTGCCTTCGCGCAATTTCGACTGAAGTTCGAATTCGCCGCCATGCATGGCGAGCAGGCCCTGCACGATCGGCAGTCCGAGCCCGGTGCCCTGTTCGGCGCTCTTGATGGCGATCGAGCCCTGGCCGAAGGCGGACAGCACGATCGGGATTTCGTCTTCCGGTATGCCCGGCCCGTTATCCTTGACCGAAATGTACTGGCCGCCGCCCGCCGTCCAGCCGACGCGCACGCGAACTTCGCCGCCGGTGGCGGTGAATTTGATGGCGTTGGACAGGAGGTTGAGCGTTATCTGCCGCACCGCGCGCTCGTCGGCGAACAGCCGCGGCAGGGCACTTTCGAAATCCTGGACGATGCGGATGTCCTTGTTGCGCGCCTTCAATTCCATCATGTGGCAGCAATCTTCGGCGATGTTGAGCAGCATCACCGGCTCTTCGTTGAGCTGATAGCGGCCGGCCTCGATGCGCGACAGATCGAGGATTTCGTTGATCAGGTCGAGCAGATGCTGGCCGGAATCGTGCACGTCGCGGGCATAGTCGCGATAGGTCGGGTTGCTCATAGGCCCGAGCACTTCATTGGCCATCACCTCGGAAAACCCGAGAATGGCGTTGAGGGGCGTCCTCAGCTCATGGCTCATCGAAGCAAGGAAGCGCGACTTCGCCAGATTGGCGTCTTCGGCCCGCCGACGAGCTTCGTCCGACATCGATTTCGCGGTCTCCACCTCGGCGAGCAGCGCATCCTTTTCGGAGCGGAAGGACAGAAGTATCAGCGACGAGCGGTTGAGATGGCGCGCGATATAGGCAAGGAACGGCAATGCCGCGACCAGCAGGGCGACCATGATCGTCCCGACCGGCACCCAAAATTTCGTTTCAGCATAGGCATAGACCGCCACCGGAACGACGAAGGTGGCAAGCAGAGAGCCGCGCAAGGACGACGCCATGATAGCGGTCGCCGCCATGGCCAGCAGCAGCACCACCGCCTTGGCGCCCTGGAACTGGTCGATCTGGCAGGTGGCGCAGCCGAGCCAGGCGAACCACGCCCAGCCGAGGCCGCACAGCGAATGTCCGATCAGGAAATCCCTGCGGGTGTGAACAGGATTGAGCTCGGCGGCTTCGGTGCGCTCGACGCGGCGCGCCATGAAGGCGACGATCGAATAGCAGATCAGGGTGAACAGCGCCCAGACGCTGATCTGTTTGTCCACACCGGCCAGCAGCCCGGCCGCCGCGACCGCCAACACCAGCAGTGGGATGACGGCTGCGCCGCGCACCATGGTCCCGGCATGCAGCTTCAGCAGTTCACGGTCGAAGTCGAGATTGCCAACCTGCTGCGAAAGACGGTCGCGCGTCTTGCGCACCGCGCGCGCCACATCGCTGTTGCGGTGCGGTTTCCGGCGGTCCACAATGAATTTATCCGCTGTGTTCGAGCGTAGCAGAGGCATGGAAACTTCGATTTATGCGCGCAGCGATCTCAATTCGTTAAGCTACGTTCGAATGATTAAGAGACTGTTTGCCATATGAGCCGTTCGTGGTCGCCAAGGCCGCGCCGGCGATACTATCCGCCGCCGCCGCGAAGCCTGTGGCGCAAGCTGCTGGATTACGCGCTGACGGTCATTCTGCTCGGCCTGCTGATCCTGCTCGCCGCACGCCTCGACCGTTTCGAGACGCGCAAGGCGGAAGGGGTGGCGATCGTCAACGATGGCGATTCACTCACTCTTGGCACCGAACGTATCCGCATGCGCGGCATCGACGCTCCGGAATACCAGCAGATCTGCCGTAGGGATGGCGCAGACTACGCCTGCGGCAGGCTGGCGCGCCAAGCGCTGGTGCGGCTGATATCAGGAAATCCGGTGACCTGCAGCGGCTGGCAGCGCGACCGCTACGGCCGCCTGCTCGGCGATTGCAAGGCCGGTGGAAAGGATCTCAACCGGGCCCAGGTTGAGGCCGGCTGGGCAATTGCCTATGGCGATTTCGACGCCGAGCAGGCCATTGCCCGCGCCGGCAAGGTTGGCATCTGGGCCGGCACGTTCGATGAGCCGCAAGACTGGCGCGAAAGCCACCACGGCGGCCCGCTCGAAAGAAAGCACGGCAGCTGGCTTCGGTCGGTGACGCCTTGCGAGAGATGTTTCGCGTCTGGTGACGAGCACTATAGTTGAAGGACCAGATCGGGAGGATAAGCATGAAACTGTTCGACGGCGGCCGCGCCCCCAATCCGCGGCGCGTGCGGGTTTTCCTCGCCGAAAAGGGCATCGCAGTGCCGCTGGTGCCGGTCGACATGGGTGCGATGGGGCACAAGCAGGAGCCGGTCAGGTCGCGCAACCCGCTGCAGCGGCTGCCGGTGCTCGAGCTCGACGACGGTACCATCCTCACCGAATCCGTCGCCATATGCCGCTATTTCGAGGAACTGCATCCCGAACCGGCGCTGTTCGGGCAAGGCGCGCTCGGCAAGGCCAAGGTCGAGATGTGGCAAAGGCGCATGGAGTTCAATCTGCTCAGCTGCGTCGCCCAGGCTTTTCGCCACATCCATCCGGCGATGAAGGAATGGGAAATTCCGCAGATCCCCGAATGGGGCGAGGCCAACAAGGCGAAAGCGGTTGAATTCCTGAAACTGCTCGACCCCGAACTGGCAAACCGCGAATTCGCCGCCGGCGACGCCTATTCGATCGCCGATATCACCGGCATGATCGCCATGGATTTCATGAAACCGGCGCGCATCAAAGTGCCGGACGAGTGCACAAACGTGCTGCGCTGGTACAGTGCCGTCTCCAGTCGCCCGAGCGCTTCCGCCTGATGGAGGCGGAACTCGAACGCCTGACGGCAAAGGTCCGCGCCTGCCGCATCTGCGTCGACACTCCAGTCGGCAGGCCACTGCCGCACGAGCCGCGCCCGGTGCTGCTGCCATCATCCAGCGCCCGCATCCTGCTCGCCGGCCAGGCGCCAGGCACAAAGGTGCATTTGTCGGGCATGCCGTTCACCGACGCGTCCGGCCACCGCTTGCGAAGCTGGCTGGGCGTGACAAGCGAGGAATTCTACGACACGGATAAATTCGCCATCGTGCCAATGGGGTTCTGCTTCCCCGGCCAGGACGCCAAGGGCGGCGACCTGCCGCCGCGCCGAGAATGCGCGCTGGCCTGGCGCGCGCCGCTGATGGCGCTGATGCCGCAGATCGACCTCGTTTTGACAATCGGCTCCTACGCGCAATCCTGGCATATGGGCGCCACGCGCCGGCCGTCGCTGACCGAAACCGTGAAGGACTGGCGCACCATCTGGGATGCGCCGGCCAGCCTGAAAGTGCTGCCGCTGCCACACCCGTCATGGCGCAACTCAGGATGGCTGAAGCAGAATCCATGGTTTGAAATGGATTTGCTGCCGTTTCTGAGATCGGAAATCCGCTATCGCATAGATTAGACTTTAAGCAAGATATCACTCGCTTTTGTGCCATCCGGCAGAATTTCTTTCTTGTGAAAGGTCGAAATAAGAGGGAGTATAGCCAATCTATTCCCAAAGCGCGTCGCGCCCGAGGGAACGCGGCCTGCACCAGGAGCACCTCAATGGATCGCCTCGACAGAAAAATTCTCCGCCTCCTGCAGGAGGACGCGACGCTCGCGGTTGCCGATGTCGCCAAGAAAGTCGGCCTGTCGACGACGCCGTGCTGGCGCCGCATCCAGAAGCTGGAGGAAGAGGGAGTCATCAAGCGGCGCGTCGCCATTCTCGACCACGAAAAGGTCAATGTGCGCGTCACCGTCTTCGTGTCGATCCGCACCAATTCGCACAGCCATGAATGGCTGCGGCGTTTCTCGGAAGTCATCCAGGAATTTCCCGAGGTGGTCGAATTCTACCGCATGAGCGGCGACGTCGATTATCTCTTGCGCGTCGTGGTGCCCGATATCGCCGCCTATGACGCCTTCTACAAGCGGCTGATCGCCAAGATCGAGATCCGCGACGTGTCGTCGTCCTTCGCCATGGAGCAGATCAAGTACACGACCGAAATGCCGCTCGACTACATGCTGCTGGACAAGGAATCCGGCGCCAACGCGGCCTGAGCGCGGTTGTCCGTGACTGGGCGGTGACGCTGCACAAGCCGGCGGCGCTTAGTTTTTCTTTTTGTTGAGGAAACTCCAGGGCGAGTTGACCGGCAGCGTGATCGTGTCCGGCACCGTGTCGACTGCCACCACATCGGCTTTGCGTACGGTGTAGCCGGACTGGATGATGCTGACGCCGTCGAGAATGAACAACTGGCTCTTCTCCAAGCCGGGCCGCAAGGCGCCGGTCACGGCAACCGACTCATAGGCCTGCGACATCTTGTAGGGACGGGCCGGCGTCACCAGCACGATCTGGTTGGGCGGCGGCGTCGTGATGTGGCTGCAAGCGCCTGTCCACGGCACCAGCAGGAACTGGTAGACGAGATCGCCATCACGGTCGACCGGCAATGCATAGCCGGCTAATTGTACGGTCTTGTCCTGCAGGTTGAGCGACAATGTCTCGCCACGATCGGGCAGTTTTGCCGCAATCATCGGCAGGCCGGCATCTTCGGCCACCGCCTGCGTCGCAGGGCGGAGATCCTTCCAAAAGATATGCGCGGTTTGCGCTGAGGCGTCGAAGGTACCGGCTGTCAACAACGCGGCTGCAAGCGCGAGGGTCGATTGGAGATGTTTGGTCATAGGCCGAGTAAAGACGTCCTGGCCAATTGCGTCAACGCTTGAGCCGCATCATATGTCTGGGAGAGCCGGCGGCCAGGTTGCGTCGGCAAACGGGTTGCCAGGTCAGCCTTTTCTGGCGGCGATCCGCTCGATGATCTTGGCATTGGTGAGTTCCCTGACAGCGTCCTTGCCAATCCAGCGCGCCGTCTTGTCGGCCGACTGGGCCAGTCGTTCGGCCACGGCAAGGGCAGCGCCGTGCATCTCCAACGATCGCTTGCCGATCGAACGAAGCGCCCAGTTTACCGCCTTCTTCACGAAATTGCGGCTGTCGGTGGCATGCGCTTCGATGATCGGCAGGAAGCCGAGGAAAGTCGCCACCGGCTCCTGCTTCCGGTGCACGACGGACCACGCCATCATGGCGAAGGCCGTGCGTCGAACGAACTCGCGCTCGTCCGCCGCGAACTCTTCAATCAGCTCCTTCCAGGCGTCCGTGTCGACGAAGAGATCGGAGACGCCGTCGACGATGTCCCAGGAATCGAAGGACGCGGCCCATTGTCGTGCATCCGCGGCTGAGAAGCGCTTCGGGTCGGCCGTGACGGAAGCGATGAACTGCGCCTCCATGATGCCGGTCTGCCAAAGCTCGAAAGCACGCTCGTGGTTGCGCTTGATCTTTTTGGCGATCTGCCGCTGCATGCCATGCGAGATGCCGAGCGCGCGTTCGATCTTGATGCCGTAGCGCAGCATGCCGCGGCGATTGTCTTCCGAGCCGATCGAGCGCAAATGGGCGACGATCTCATCGGCGCTCGATTGGGGCGAAAGCTCGGCCATTGCGAACGCCTACTTCTCCAGTCGCGCCAGCAGGGACGACGTATCCCAGCGCTTGCCGCCCATCGCTTGCACATCCTTGTAGAACTGGTCGACAAGGGCGGTCACCGGCAGTCGCGCGCCATTGCGGTCGGCTTCATCGAGGCAGATGCCGAGATCCTTGCGCATCCAGTCGACGGCAAAGCCGAAATCGTATTTGCCGGCATTCATCGTCTTGTGTCGGTTCTCCATCTGCCAGGACCCGGCAGCGCCCTTGGAAATCACCTCGATGACCTTCTCGATGTCGAGCCCGGCCTTCTTGCCGAAGTGGATGCCTTCGGCCAGTCCCTGAACCAGCCCGGCAATGGTGATCTGATTGATCATCTTCGTGAGCTGGCCGGCGCCCGACGGACCCATCAGCCCGACCATGCGGGCGAAGGCGTCGATGACCGGCCTGGCCTTGTCGAAGGCAGCCTGCTCGCCGCCGACCATCACCGTCAGCACGCCGTTCTCGGCGCCCGCCTGCCCGCCGGAAACCGGCGCGTCGAGGAAGGAAAAGCCGGCCTTTTCAGCGGCGTCGGCCAGTTCGCGCGCCACTTCGGCCGAAGCGGTGGTGTTGTCGATGAAGACGGAGCCTTTTTTCATCGCGGCGAAGGCGCCATCGGCCCCGGTCGTCACCGAGCGCAGATCGTCGTCATTGCCGACGCAGGAGAAGACGAAATCCTGGCCCTCTGCGGCGTCCGCCGGCGTCAAAGCAAGCTTGCCGCCATGCTGGGCCACCCATTGTTCCGCCTTCGCCGCGGTGCGGTTGTAGACGGTGACGTCGTGGCCGCCTTTGTTCCTGAGGTGCCCGGCCATGGGATAGCCCATCACGCCAAGACCGAGAAATGCCACAGATGCCATGGGTTTGCCCTTCAGACGGAACGGAATTGTCTTGGACAGCTCTAGGCTCTACGCGCCATTCGTCAAGACGCGCATGAGCCGATCGACTGGTACAGCCGAACGCTCAGCGGATCAGATGAATGGTGATCCGTCGCTCGATCCATTCGACGCCGTGGCGCAGGATCTCGACCATCACCAGATAGACGATGGCGACCCAGACATAGGCCTGGAAGTCGAAGGACTTGGCGTAGGCCAGCTTCGCGTTGCCCATCAAATCATAGACTGTGATGATGGCAACGATGGCGGAGGCCTTGATCATCAGGACGAGTTCATTGCCGTAGGGCCGGAGCGCGACGATAAACGCCTGCGGCAGGATGACCTTGCGCAGCGTCTGCAATTTGTGCAGGCCGAGCGAAGCAGCGCCCTCCCATTGGCCCCTCGGAACACTTTCTATGGCGCCGCGCAGGATCTCGGCCTGGTAGGCGGCGGTGTTGAGCGCGAAGGCGAACACACCGCAATTGAAGGCGTCGCGGAAGAACCACCACAGTCCGACGGATTCGAGCTGCACCCGGAACGAGCCCAGGCCGTAATAGACGAGATAGACCTGGACCAGCAGCGGCGTGCCGCGGAAGAAGTAGACGTAGCAATAGGCCAGGACGGACAGATAGCGGTTCTTCGACATGCGGGCATAGGTGACGGGCAGCGAAAAAAGCGCGCCGAGCACCATCGAGATGGCCACCAGCGCAAGCGTGGTTCCCAAGCCCTGCAGATAGGCCGGCGCGTATCTGGCGAAGAATTCGCCATTCCAGGCGTAAACCAGATAGACGGCGATGCCGATGCCGAACAGGATCCAGAAGCCGACCAGCGCGTAGCCGACGATACGGGCCCGCGGCCAGCCTCGCGCCCGTGGTGGTGGCTTCTCGATGTCGACGGCGGCGCGCGTCACGACGCTCATCGTGCCTCCCTCCTCCCGAGCGAACGCAGGATGAAGCCGGTGGCGATCGACGACAGGATGGCAAGGATAAGGAACACCATCGCCGCGACGCTGTAGAACAGGAAGGAATGTTTGGTGACACGGGCCGCCACGCCGGCGTTGCGCAGGGTTTCAGCCAGGTTGACGACCGACACCAGGGCCGTGTCCTTGAGCAGGCTCAGCCAGCAATTCTCAAGGCCGGGGAAGGCGATGCGCAGCAGCTGCGGCAGGATCACCTTGCGCATCGTCTGCCATTTCGACAGCCCGATCGCATAGCCGCCCTCATACTGGCCCTTCGGAATGGCGCGAAAGGCCGAAAGGAAGACTTCGCTGGAATAGGACGAAAAGATCAGCGACAGCACGATCATGCCGGCGAGGAAGCTGTCGACATCGACCGTCGCTTCCGGCCTGAACAGACGGATGACATACTGCAAGAGGATCGGCATGCCGAAGAAGAACAGGAAAAGCGTCACCAGTTCCGGCAGTCCGCGAAACACCGTGGTGTAGATGTTGGCAGCCACGCGAAGCGATGGCTCTTCGGATTGTTTCGCCCAGGCCACGAAAAAGCCGATCGTCAGGCCGATCGGCAGTGTCGCCAGCGCGAGCGCAATGGTGACCAGTGCGCCATAGGCAATATCGTCAATCCAGCCATCGGGTCCCCAAGTGAGAAGTATCCATATGTTCTGGCTTGGCATTGACGGGTCTTGTCTCCACTTCTGTCAGGCCAAGGCGGCAGGAGGAAACTTCCCCTGCCGCCTTGTTCAGACGATCAGGACTCGGCGCCGAAGACGTCGAACTTGAAGTACTTGTCGTTGATTTCCTTGTACTTTCCGTTGGCGCGGATTGCGTCGATGGCGCTGTTCAACTTGTTGACCAGATCCGTCTCGCCCTTGCGCACGGCGATGCCGGCGCCCGGTCCAAAGATATCGACCGGCTGCGGCGAAGGCTGGCCGAGAATCTTGCAGCAGGCGCCATCAGGCGAATCCAGGAACTGTTGCAACACGACGATATCGTCCTCGATCGCGTCGAGACGGCCATTGGCGAGATCGGCCTGCTCTTCGGGGCTGCTCGGATAGCCCTTGACCGTGCTGTCCGTATAGGTTTTCGAGGCATAATTGAAATGCGTCGTGGTGGTTGCGACGCCGATGGTCTTGCCGGCCAGGTCTTCCTTGGTCACGCCCTTGAGGGTCGAATCCTTGGGTACCGCGATCGCCGACGGCGTGTTGTAGTATTTGTGGGTGAAGTCGACCTTCTCGGCGCGCTCCGGCGTGATCGACATCGAGGCGACGATGGCGTCGAACTTGCCGGCCTGCAGGGCCGGAATGATGCCGTCCCAATCCTGGGCGACGAAGGTGCACTTGACCTTCATCTCGTCGCAGAGCGCCTTGGCGATGTCGATGTCGAAGCCCACGAGCTGGCCGTCGGAGGTCAGGTTGTTGAATGGGGGGTAGGCGCCTTCGGTGCCGATTCTCAGGGTCGTTTCCTGAGCCTGGGCGACGCCGAGCGTCAGCAGCGCAGCCGATGCGGCGAGCGCGATACGCAGTGCAATACGCATGATAGTCCTCTCTTTATGGCTCCCGGCCGTCGTTCCGGAACGGCTCTGTGGGGCGGTGCTTTTGACCGCCCGCTGGCGCGATACTCCCACTGTTTTCGGGAGAAAAGCAACTGCAAAACCGTTGCTTGCGGGATTTGCGGGTCCAGCCAATGCCGACGCCGGGTTAATGCATGTCGCCCAAAAGTGCGCAGCGGTTTTGGGACAACGACATGCATAAATAAAACAACCTGAAGCGTCGCATGAGGCCGTTCAGGCGCGACGCGCTTAGACAATGCAACGGCTGAAGAGGGCGGCTGACCCGGGCGAGGGCAGGGGCCTCAAGGTTTGAGGCCGGT
The DNA here is from genome assembly GCF_040320135.1 of Mesorhizobium sp. M0772. Lineage (NCBI taxonomy): Bacteria > Pseudomonadati > Pseudomonadota > Alphaproteobacteria > Hyphomicrobiales > Phyllobacteriaceae > Mesorhizobium > Mesorhizobium sp. M0772. Next base: position 35,896 of record NZ_JAMYPB010000020.1, read on the forward strand.
CATGCGCTCGATGAAGTCGGCTATCCCTCCCGAGTCGTCGAGATCGAACACAGGCAGGCTTTCGCCGGTAACCGCGAAGTCGGCGGCAATCGCCACGATATGTCCGTCGTTGGCCGACAGCGGCGAGCGGTCCTTGGCCTCCCGCCGCCGGGTCTCGATCTTTTTGTGCGCCTCGCGCTTGTAGCCTTCGACCAGCACGATGTCGCACGGGGCCAGCCGCGACAGGACCGTCTCCAGCGTCGGCTCGTCCTCACCGCGCAATTCATGCATCAGCGCCCAGCGTTTGCCCGACACCACCGCGACTTCGGTGGCGCCCGCCTGGCGGTGGCGAAAGCTGTCGGCGCCAGGCTTGTCGATGTCGAACTCATGATGGGCGTGTTTGACCGTCGACACCGTCCAGCCGCGCCGGACGAGCTCTGTGACCAGCTTCTCGGTCAGTGTGGTCTTGCCGGAATTCTTCCAGCCGGTGATGCCGAAGATGTTCATGGGCCGATGCTCTGCAACAGACGCTCGGCCACCGCAAGGTCGTGCGGTGTGTTGATGTTGAAGAACGGGTCGATCTCGTCACTGCCGTGGGCCAGCAACGGAAATTCCACTTCGACACAGTCGTGCCGCTCGATGAAGGCGGAGACGCGCCTGTTGTCCTCGTCGATCAGGAAATGACGCAAGGCCTCACGCAGCCCGAGCGGCCACAGCGCGAAGGTCGGATGCTGCCGGCCGCCGGAACTGGCAACCGCAATCGAGCCTGGTCGCTCGTCAACAGCCGCAGCCAGCCTCACGACCAGGTCCACCGGCAGGAACGGGGTGTCGCCGGCGGCCGTCGCCAATGCCTTGAAAGCGGTATTCGCTGCCGCCCATTCGAGGCCGGTGAGGATTCCGGCAAGCGGTCCGGCATAGCCTTCGACCATATCGGCGAGAACCGGAAGACCGGCCGCGGCGAAGCGCGCCGGGTCACCATTGGCGCTAAGCGCCAGCGATCCGACCTGCGGCGCCAGGCGGGCAACGACATGGTCGAGAAGCGGACGCCCGCCAAGCGCCAGCAAAGTCTTGTCGCCGCCGCCCATGCGCCGTGACAGGCCTCCGGCCAGGATAATTCCTGCAATGTCTTGGCTCATGGCCAAGCTATATGCCGTCCGGCGCCATGTCGGGTCCAGCGCTTTCGGCTGCGGGTTTCTGCCGGCCAACGACCCGCTCGCGATAGAGCGCGTAGAGGCCGGAGCCGATGATGATGGCGGAGCCGAAGATCATCGGCAGGTCGGGGACATCGCCGAAGATGATGAGGCCAAGCAGCATCGACCAAAAGAGGGCGGTGTAGCGGAATGGCGCAATGAAGGAGATGTCGCCGGCCCGCATTGCCATGATGATGAACTGGTAGCCGATCAGCACCAGCACCGCCGCCAATGCCAAAAGTGCCGTGCCTTTGCCGGACATCGGCGTCCAGCCGCCCATCGGCGACAGCAGCACGGCGCCGACGATGGTCATGGCGATTGCCGTTGCCGTCGACACCAGCAAGGTCGGGATAGCCCTCGGGATGCGCTTGGTGGCGAGGTCACGTACTGCGCAACAGGCGACGCTGACGAGTGCGTACAGCGAATAGACGCTGAAGCCTTCGAAGCCTGGCCGCACGATGATCAGCACGCCGCCAAAGCCGACCGCGATCGCCAGCCAGCGCCGCCAGCCGACCGCTTCGCTGAATACGAGTGCCGCCCCCATCGTCACCGCCAGCGGCAGCGCCTGCAGCACCGCCGAGACATTGGCGATCGGCAGATGCGCTAATGCCACAAGGAAGGCGACGGTGGCGCCGGCCTCGGCGACCACGCGAAGCGCTACCAGCGGCTGCAGCATCGACCTCGGTCGCGCGAGCGCGCCTTGCTGCCAGGCGAGCAGGCCGACGAGCAGCGACGCAAAGGCGCCGCGCACCAGCATCACCTGCGCCATGTTCATCGATTCCGACGAGAACTTGGTGATGGCGTCGTTGAGGGTGAAGCCGATCATGGCCACCATCATGCACAGCGCGCCGCGAATGTTTGGGGAAAGAGGCAAGGGCGTTACCGGTTTTGCAAGAGCAATTCCAGGAAAAGTGTGAAACGGTTTTCCGTCCGGAATTGCGTGAAAACAAAGAATAAAGCGGTTCGACGTTTCGGCGAAACGGTGAACCGCCCAAGCCTGTAGCAGCCGGCGGCAAGACAGCAACGTCAAAGAAATAGGCCACGGATTTTCACCCGTGGCCCATAGAAATCCCTGAGAGGGCTGGCCGGATGACCGGCAGGCTCATTTCGGCGTCAGCACCTCGGTGCCGCTGCCGTTCTTACCGGCGATGGTCCACAGGCCGTGCAGCGAGCCGTCATCTTCTACCTTGTAGACGACGAGACCGATTTCCTTGCCCATGACATAGCCGGCGGAGAAGGCATCGTCGTTGCGCATGCAGATGCCGTCCGACGATGATCCGCCGGTCTCCCAATGGATGGTGCAGGTGGTCTCGCTGGTCAGCGTGATGGTGGCTTGGCCGCCATATTTCGAGCCGTCGAAATTGGTGCCCGCAACGGTGTAGCTGCCACCGATGGACTGTGCTGCTGCCGGCGCGGCGGCAAACCCAAGCATTGCAAGAGAAAGTAAGAATGTGCGCATGTCGTATTCCCTCAAACCGAGCGACGAGCCGCTATAGGCCGAAATTTAGGGCGGAACGCGATGGCGGTAAATCGGGTTTGCAGCGTCGAGAGCGATTTATTCCCAGTGTTGCTCAGCCCCATGCAGGCTGTCGCCGATAGCGCCGACCAGTGGGTCGTACTTGGCCTTGAGCGAGGCGGGATATTCGATCCAGACTGTATGGATTGCATCCTCCTTTTCGAAGACGATTCGGGTATAGAAGATCTTGTCGCCTTTGGTGCCTGAGACCACTGCCCAGTTCTTACCGGTTTTGCTGTAAGTGACCTTTTCCCCAGAGTCAGGGTCGGCTTTTTCCTTTTCAACCAGACTGTCGGGCGTATCTTCCGTCAGCTTGTATCCGCCGTAACAGGACAAGCTCGCACCATCGGGGCTAAGCCATTTTCGACCGTCGCCATTGAGGGACTCAGGCATCGGCTTGCTGAAAATCTGGCTCGGGAACGTGCACACCGTGCCATAGCGCGCATTGATGTAGGTGAACGGCTTTGCGAGCGCCACTGTGGTCGCCAATGATAGGGCCACGACCAGCGCTGACAGCCCGGTTTGGCAAACACGCTGCATGGAAATCCCCCTCGCTTCCAACGGAAGCATTCTGCACCAATCGCGGAGAAAATCAGCCGCCGGTGACGCTCATATGTCTCGACACCGACGGGCGGCTGGTGCGGCGGTCGATGATGAAATCATGGCCCTTCGGCTTGCGGCCGATCGCTTCGTCGATGGCAGCAGCGACCAGTTCGTTGCCTTCGGACGCACGCAACGGCGCGCGCAGGTCGGCGGCATCCTCCTGACCCAGGCACATATAGAGCGTGCCGGTGCAGGTCAGCCGCACGCGGTTGCAGCTTTCGCAGAAATTATGCGTCATCGGCGTGATGAAGCCCAGCCTGCCGCCGGTCTCTGCGACATGGACGTAGCGGGCCGGACCGCCGGTCTTGTAGGGGATGTCGCTCAGCGTGAACTGGCGCTCGAGCGAAGCGCGCAGCAGCGACAGCGGCAGATACTGGTCGGTGCGGTCGGCGTCGATCTCGCCCATCGGCATGGTTTCGATGACGGTCAAGTCCATGCCGCGGCCATGTGCCCAGCGCATCATCTCCGGCAGTTCGGCGTCGTTGAAGTCCTTCAGCGCAACGGCGTTGAGCTTCACCTTCAGCCCCGCCGCCTGCGCGGCATCGATGCCTTGCATGACCTTGCCGAGATGGCCCCAGCGGGTGATGGCGTGGAACTTGTCGGCATCGAGCGTGTCGAGCGAGACATTGATGCGCTCGACACCGCAATCGGCAAGCTCAGCGGCAAAGCGCGACAGCTGCGAGCCATTGGTGGTCAGCGTCAACTCTTCCAGCGCGCCGCTCTTCAGGTGCCGCGACAGCTGCCGCACCAGATGCATGATGTTCTTGCGCACCAGCGGCTCGCCGCCGGTGAGGCGCAGTTTGCGCACGCCCTTTTCGATGAAGACGGTGCAGAGCCGGTCGAGTTCCTCGAGCGACAGCAGGTCCTTCTTGGGCAGGAACGCCATGTCCTCGGCCATGCAATAGGTGCAGCGGAAATCGCAGCGGTCGGTGACCGACACGCGCAAGTAGCTGATCGTGCGACCGAAGGGATCGATCATGTCCATGCGTTCAAGCGTTTCCAATGCTGCGAGTGGCGCCGTTATATACGGCTATGTGATACGATCCAACCCGCCATTCAAGATAGCCGCTCTCGATCTTTGGTGACATTCCCTGGCCGACATCCGGTGTCGGCCGGGTCCAAATGGCCTTTTCCGCTCGCGCGAAGCAGCGTAGGGAAGGGCGGATTGACGGGATGCAGAACAATGACGGCGCCGAAGGAACTCAGGGTCTCGAAGGACAGAAAACTGCTGTCCGTCACCTTTCCCGATCATCGGCCGTTCGAACTGCCGGCCGAACTGCTGCGCGTCGCTTCACCCTCGGCCGAGGTGCAGGGCCATTCGCCGGACCAGCGGGTGACGGTTCCCGGCAAGCGCAACGTGGCCATCCTCAAGATCGAGCCGGTCGGCAACTACGCCGTGCGCATCACCTTCGACGATTTTCACGACACCGGCATCTTCACCTGGAATTACCTGCACACGCTTGGCCACGAAAAGGACGCGCGCTGGAATGCCTATCTCGCCGAGCTCCAGGAGAAGGGACTGAGCCGCGACCGCTAGTCGGCACTGTCCGCAAAACGTCATTGACTGGGGGTAACGCCGGCAAAGGTTCGGAGACGGGAAAATGTCTGACATCACCACGGTCGAACAGCTCGAAGCCCTCTACGGCCTGCCCGGCGAAGCGTCGACGATCAAGGAACTCGACCACGTCATTCCCGAATATGCCGCCTTCATCGAAGCCTCGCCTTTTGTCGCTCTGGCGACGAGCGGGCCGGAAGGGCTGGACTGTTCGCCGCGCGGCGATCTCGCCGGCTTTGTGCGCATGCATGACCCGAGAACGCTGATGATGCCGGACCGACGCGGCAACAACCGCGCCGATTCGCTTAAGAACATCATCCGCGATCCTCGCGTCGGGCTGCTGTTTCTTGTGCCGGGTTCGGGCACGACGCTGCGCGTCAACGGCCGCGCCCGCATCGCCACCGACGCCGCGCTTTGCGCCTCCTTCGCCGTCGAAGGCAAGCCGGCGCGCTCGGTCACCGTGGTCGATGTCGATTCGGTCTATTTCCAGTGCGCCCGCGCCATCGTTCGCTCGGAGCTGTGGAACCCGGCAAAGCACGTCGACCCGAAATCGCTGCCGACACCCGGAACAATCCTGGAAGTCACCAGCCGCAAGAATATCGATGCCGGTACTTACGACAAGGAATGGCCGGAGCGGGCGAAGAAGACGATGTGGTGAGGTGGGAGGCGCGTGGATCGAACGGCTCAGGTATCCTTCAGCACGTCATAGATCTTGCGCATCTGTTCGCCGATCATATCGCACTGTTCCGCTGTCGACTGGCTCATCGCCTTTTCGATCAGCGCCATATGCACCTTCAGCGCCTTCATCAAAAGCTCCGTGCCGGCCTCGGTAAGCGTCAGCCGCAGCACGCGTTTGTCCTTCTCATCGCCTTCGCGGCGCAGCAGGCCGCGCGCCTCGAGCTGCGGCAACAGCATGGTGATGTTGGAGCGGCCGACCAGCAGTTTGCGGGCGAGATCGTGCTGCGACATGCCGGGATGGCGATAGAGGTTCATCAGCACGTCGAGCTGCGCCGGCTTGAGATCCAGCGGCGCCAGCTTTACCGCCAGCGCACGCTCCAGCACATGGCAGGCGCGCGCCACCGCGACCCAGTTGCGAAAGCGCGGGTTGTCCCAGGGCAGCTCTTGTTTAATGTTCATGTTTGAACTATTATGTTCATGCTTGAACGGAATGGATGGATCGCCACTATGGCATCATTTGGACTGAAGGTCATCCGGGGCGTGTTCGGCGCGGCCGAGCTTGTGGCGCCGCGTCTTAGCGGGCGCGCGGCCTTCGAACTGTTCTGCCGCACGCCGAGCGTGAAGGCGCTCAGCGACGGCGAGCGGCGTGCGGTCGACCGCGCCGCCGGCTTCATGGCCGAGGCGCGCCATCATCGGCTGACGACCAAGGCCGGCTGCGTCATGGTGCACGAATTCCGGCCCGAGCCGGGCAGGGCGTCCGCCGGCACGGTGCTGGTCGTCCATGGCTGGCGTTCGCGCACGGAATATATGCGCGCTCTGATCGAAGGTTTTCGCGATGTGGGCTACCGGGTCGCCTCGCTCGACCTGCCGGGCCATGGCCAGTCGCTGGGCCGGCATCTCAACATGGTCAATGCGGTCGAGGCGGTCAGGGTCGCCAGCGAATGGTTCGGTCCGTTCAAGGCGATCGTCGGCCATTCCTTCGGTGGCGCCGTCGCCGCCAATGCCATTGCCGGTTCGATCAGGGGTATCCACCCAGTGGCGGCCGAGCGGCTGGTGCTGGTGGCCGCGCCAAGTTCCCTGCCGGCGATCTTCGCCGACTTCAGCCGCATGCTCAACGTCGGCCCGCGTTCGCAGGTTTCCATGGCCGATCAGGTGAAAAGGTTGTCGGGCCGGCCGCTGCACGAATTCACCGGCGACCGCCAATTGGCCGAAGCGCCGGTGCCGACGCTGGTCATCCATGCGCCGGACGATCGCGAAGTTCCGGCCGACCATGCCAGGCGCTACGCCGGCGCCGGCAGCCATGTGCGGCTGCACTGGGCCGATGGGCTCGGCCACCGTCGCATTCTCGCTGACAAAGGTGTCATCGAACGCGCCGTCACCTTTGTCAAAAACGAGCGCGAGCCGATACTGCATTGATTCCAATGGGTGTATTGTCGACTCCGACAACGCCGGAGCGGTGAGCTAACCGTTCTTCTTGCCGCCCGGCTCGACGGGCAATCCGGCCGACTTCCAGGCGGTATAGCCGCCAAGGATGTGCTTGACCGGCGACAGCCCCATATCCTGCGCCGTCTTGGTGGCCAGCGCCGAGCGCCAGCCGCCGGCGCAAAAGAAGACGAAGCTCTTGCCCGAGGCAAAGAACGGCTTGTGGTAGGGGCTTTCGGGATCGATCCAGAATTCCAGCATGCCGCGAGTGACATGTTTGGCGCCGGGGATCTGGCCGTCCCGCTCGATCTCGCGTGGATCGCGCAGGTCGACGAAGATGGTGTCCTCGTCGTCGAGCAGCCCGGCCGCTTCCTCGGGCGAGACCACCTCGATCTCGGCATTGGCCTCGTCGAGCAACTCGCGATACCCTTTTTTCACGGATGATCCCTCCCGGCGCATTTCGCCGCCGACTGGATTTCCAGCACAAGCTCCGCGCTTTGTCACGCTGTTCCGACCAGCCCCTGCCACGCCGCCATCGCTCCGGCCACTGTGGCCATCAGCGCTTCGCACGAGGCGCCGTCGCGGGCCTGGATCGACATGCCGTGCTGGACCGTCGCATAGAAGGTCGCCGCCGCGTTGCTGTCGAAGCCCGCCGGCAATTCGCCTTCCGCCACACCGCGTTCCAGCCGTCTCAGCAAGAGGGTGTGGTTTTCGGCGCGGCGGCGGCGCAAATCATCGCAGATCGCGCCGCTGCTTGAATCCTGGTGCAGTGCGCCCAGCGCGATGAGACAGCCCTGCGGGCGGTCGTCCTGAGAGTACGCTTTTGCCGTCTGGCGCAGGAAATTCTCGATCGCCTGGCATGCCGTCGGCGCTTCGTCCAGCGCGCTCCAGATCTCGGTGCCTTCGTTGCGGGTGTAATACTCGGTCGCTTCCAGAAACAGCGCCTCCTTGCTGCCGAAGGCGGCATAGAGGCTGGGCGAGCTGATCCCCATCGCCGCGGTCAGGTCGGCGATCGAGGTGCCCTCATAGCCTTTGGCCCAGAACAGCTCCATCGCCTGCCGCAAGGCGGCGGTTCGATCGAAGGTGCGGGGACGGCCTCTTTCCGGCATGATGATCTTTTCTGTGTTGACCGATACATAATTCACTTGACGTCGCGAGGCAAGGTTGCCAGATTTATGTATCGATCGTTATATAAAGGAGCATGACATGTCAGCGAACGGATTGAACGGCAAGGCAGCACTCGTCACCGGCGGCAGCCGCGGCATTGGTGCTGCGATTGCCAAGCGGCTCGCGGCCGATGGCGCCGACGTCGCCATCACCTATGTCAACAGTGCGGCGCCGGCCCAAGCTGTCGTCGCCGAGATTATAGCGGCAGGTGGTCGCGCGATCGCCATCCAAGCCGACAATCGCGACGCTGCCGCCATCGAAAATTCGGTCACCGAGGCGGTGAATGCCTTCGGCCGGCTCGACATCCTGGTCAACAGCGCCGGCATCTGGCGCGCGGCGCCCATCGAACAGATGTCGCTGGCCGACTTTGACGAGACCATTGAGGTCAATCTGAGAGCGCCGTTCGTGGCCTCGAAGGCGGCAGCGGCTCACATGGGCGAGGGCGGCCGCATCATTTCGATCGGCAGCAATCTGGCCGAGCGCGTCACCGACACCAGCCTCAGCGCCTATTCGACCAGCAAGGCTGCGCTGGTCGGCCTGACCAAGGCGCTGGCGCGAGACCTCGGTCCGCGCGGCATCACCGCCAACGTCGTTCATCCCGGTTCGACCGACACCGACATGAACCCGGCCCAAGGCCCGCATGCCGAACACCAGCGGCGGAAGATGGCGACGCCCCGCTTCGGCAAGGCTGACGAGATCGCCGGCATGGTTGCCTGGCTCGCCGGTCCGGAAGGGCGCTTCGTCACCGGCGCCGCGCTCACCATCGACGGTGGCGCCAACGCCTGAAGCAGCGGCCGCTTTGACCGGTCTGGGGCGGCCCCGCCGCGCCACCCGTCCCGATGTTGTGAAACCGGTCTGCAACAGGCCTGCGGAAATTTATGGAAGCTTAACGAAATCGGTATGAATCGGTATAGTAGCGCCTTACATCCGCCATGCGGTTGGCAAGATCGTCTAGCGGCGCGGAACGGGAGCCGGCTTGCAGCCGGAGCGGGTGATTAATGAAATTCCTCGGAAATAAAGCCACCGTGATGCCGCTTGCAGTGGCGGCAGCACTGGCCTTCGGTGTGCCGCAGGCAAGCGCGCAAGGCCTGTTCGACATGCTGTTCGGCGGTGGCGTCAAGCACAGGCCGCAAGGCGAATTCCCGCCGCCGCCGAAGCGCAAGCCGAAGCCCGCCGTATCGGGCGGTGGCGGCACCAGGATCAGCAGCCCGTCCTACTACACCTACAAGGCCGACCGGCTGGTGCGCGTCGACTTTACCGCATTGGTGGCAGCACCTCCCCAGGTGGCAACAGCTGAAGACGCCGCCTTTGTTCCGTCGGCGACCAGCACCGCCTTCCGCGAAGCCGTTGCAGGCCTCAGCGACTATGAACTCTATGCCGAGCCCGATATCGCCAAGGCACTGATTGCCTATTACTCTGCCAATCCTGATTTCATCTGGGTGAACGAGGGCAATCCCAATGCCCGCGCCCAGGATGCGGTGCGGGTGCTTGGCGAAGCCGCAAGCTATGGTCTCACGTCGGCCGACTACACGGTCGAGGTGCCGGCAGCCAACGCATCGGCAGTCGATGCCGACGCCCATCTGAAGGAACTCGTCCGCTTCGAGATGGCGCTGTCGGCGCGCGTACTGCGCTATGCCCGTGACGCCCAGAGCGGGCGCGTCGATCCCAATCGCATCACCGGCTACTATGAATTTCCGCCGAAGCCGGTCGACATGGAAGGCGCGCTCAAGACGCTGGCCCACACCCAGGAAGTGCGCACCTACCTCGAATCGCGGCACCCGCAGAACGCGGAATATCAGGCGCTGCGCGTCGAACTTGAATCGCTGCAGGCGAGCGCCGAAAACGAAATCGTCGTCGATCCCAAGCTGTTGCTGAAGCCCGGCGAGACCAGCGCCGAACTGCCGAAGCTGCTGACGCTGATCGCGCGCAATCTCGACGACGAGATGGGCGGCGCCTATGGCGAGATCCTGTCTCGTCTCGGCACCAGCGATGTCTATGTTCCCGAACTGGTTCCGATCATCAAGGCCGTGCAGGTGAAGGCCGGCATGAAGGGCGATGGGGTCATCGGCCCGCGCACCGTCGCCTCGCTCGCCGGCACGTCCAAGGCCGACAGGCTGCAGAAGGTGCAGGTCGCGCTGGAAGAATTGCGCTGGATGCCGTCCGATCTCGGCAGCCCGCGGGTGTTCATCAACCAGCCCGCCTTCACCGCCAGCTATATCGACAATGGCGAGGAGAAGCTGAAGACCCGCGTCGTCATCGGCCGGACCACCAACCAGACCGCCTTCTTCTTCAAGGAGATCAAGCAGGTCGATTTCCATCCCTATTGGGGCGTGCCGCAGTCGATCATCGTCAACGAGATGCTGCCAAGGCTGCGTGGCGATCCGGGCTATCTCGACCGTGCCGGCTACGAGGTGACCGACTCGCGCGGCAGGCGGGTTCCCTCTTCCTCGGTCAATTGGGGCGCCTACGGCGCCAACATTCCCTACAGCGTGCGCCAGCAGCCGAGCGAAGCCAATGCGCTGGGCGAACTGAAGATCCTGTTCCCCAACAAGCACGCCATCTACATGCACGACACGCCGCAAAAATCCTTCTTCCAGCGCGATATGCGGGCGCTCAGCCATGGCTGTATTCGCCTTCAGGATCCACGTGGGATGGCGGCGGCGGTGCTCGGCGTCTCGGTCGACGACATCGCCGAAAAGCTCAAGCACGGCCATGCCAGCGAAGACGTGACACGCACGATTCCCGTCTATGTCTCCTACTTCACTGCCTGGCCGGACCTGTCCGGCAAAGTCGAATATTTCAACGATGTCTACGACCGCGACACGCGGCTGATGCAGGCGCTGGAAGCGACTGAAGCGGTGCGCTCGCCGACGAGCTGAAACCAGCGGAGTTCCTCGTTCAACGAACGAGGAACTCACTTTGTCTCTCTGGTTTTATTAGATTTTTGGCCGATGGACGGTCGCCCGTTTCCTGCGATCAGCGCTGGATGAGCGGACGCCGGAAGCCGGCGTCGCGGCCCGCGATCAGCCAATAGACCAGACCGGCTACGAGGCCGGCGGCGGCGATGATGCCGATATCGGCCCAGCGTCCGGCATCCTCTTCCGCGGCCGGCCAGACCAGGAAAAAGCCGGCTGCAGCGGCAGCGGCGCCAAACAGCATGTGCACCAGGAAATTGCGCAGGGCAAAGAATTCGGCGAGCAGCGCGAAGATCAGCGTCTGCAGGCCGGTCAGCACGATCGTCAAGAAATAGACGACCATGCCGAGCGGCGGCCACAGCAGCACGACAATGGGCGAAAATTGCATGGCGCCGAAATAGTCCGGCGCGTTGGGCAATACGGCGAGTGCGCAATATATCGCCACGACCGCGAACAATCCGATCAGCACCGAAACGAAATAGCCGGCAAGCATCATCAGGATGCGCTTCAAAACATGCTTAACCATGGCCATGCACCCCCGTGCCCTGCAACTGTTACGCGCACTCAGCCATCAAAGGCGGATCGGCGCAAGAGTGCATCCAGCAGTGCTTTGCGGCAAATCTTCAGGCGCCGCCGCATAGATGTTGCGAATCCGGCAAAATCCATGTGCCTTTTATCGTGAGGTCGACGCCGTAATAGACCCGCCCGCGCTCGTCGCCCTGCGGACAATCCCTCGGGATCGATATCAGGCACATGACGACAGGATCGCCGGCTTTCGAACTGGCAAGGCCAGGCTCCCGCTCGTAGGAAACCCCGGCGCCGCCATTGCTGAACCGCGTCACACTGCCGGCTTCAGGACTGGCCGTTTCCAGCGGGTCGTCGCCAAGCCGCGTAGTCAGCGCCGTGATGTGGGTGAAGGCGCATTGCCCGATCGACGAGGGCAGGGGCTGGTCGGGGCTGCCTGGATGGCGGGCTGCGGTGTCGAGCGCCTTCTTGCCGATCAGGGCGATGTTGTAATCCTGCACCCAGGACGGCGCATTGCCGTAGGTCTGCAGCGCATTGTTCTGGGCGCTGACGATGCAGGCGGCATCCTGCCCGCAGGCGTTCCTGTCAGTGATGAGCGCACGGGCGATCTTGCGCTTGTCGCGGCCAAAGGCTGGCTCGAAACCCGTAAAGGCCTTGGCGACCAAGGCATCAATTGCCGACAGTTGCGGGTCGGCACAGATCGCCTTTTCCACCGGCAGGCTGGCTTTGCGGCAGTCGAAGGATGGCCCGTCGGCACGCGCTGGACCAAGGCAGACCGCCGCGCCAGCCAGTGCAACGACAAGCGCAAGCGAGTTGGCAATTCGATTGGAAGAAAGCATGGTCGCCCCGTTGTCCGACAACTGCCACCATCGTAGGCAAAAAACGCGGCGGACGGAATTGCCGAAGCGGTGCGGTATCAGCGCTATTTCGGTTCGGCTGTTACGGGATCGAAGGTGATTTCGACTTTCGCCTTGTCGGCGGTGTAATAGGTGACGGTGTACCCGTCCTTGTCCCAGTCGACCTCCTTCACATAGCGAAAGCCGTCGCGCTGCTCGACCTTGGCGATGATTGCCGACAGTTTCTGGGCATTCGTCGGCGGCAGTGGGCTGTCATCCGCGGCAAAGGCCGTCGAGCCGGCCAGAAGAACGACGACGCCGGTCGCCAGAACAAGATTTCGCATGATTACCCTCATTTCACGTTGGTATGAACCGCACCGGAAACTCGCAGGCAGCACAGTTTGTTCCGAGTGCTGACGTCGCGCAGGTTCCGTGAAGCCCTGGATCGCCGCGCTCAGAGCTACGGCACGCCAATATTTGCGCCAACCGCCGGCCAACCATGAGTGCTGCCACGGCCCGCGCTGGACAACCCGATGGTGGTAGAGCTTTGCCCAAGACCCTGCTAGACTTCTGGTCCTGGCGGGGTGGCATGGCGCGCCAACCCCGCCGGAATCTTCATCTCTCAGCGCGCGGCGAAGTGTTTCAGGAACGGGTCGTCGCCTGTGCTGGACCAGAACCAGAAAGGGAGCGGGGGCTCGAACATGGCTGTACGGAACTACACCCGTCAGCTGGCGACAATCATTTCTATCGATGCCGTCGGGTTCTCCCGGCTGATGGGCATCGACGACGAGTCTGCTGTCGCGGCATTCGAGGAACGGCGCGACATCATCGCCGACAGCTGTGGCACATTTGGCGGCCGCACGTTCGGCGACGCCGGCGACAGCATCATGGCCGAGTTCGGCAATCCGATCGAGGCGTTGCGCGCGGCCTTTGATTTCCAGGGCCGCATCGTCGCCCTCAACGCCGAGGTTGCCGACGATATGCGCATGCCGTTTCGCGCCGGCATCAACACCGGCGACGTCATCGTGCGTGGTGGCCGCCTCTACGGCGACGACGTCAACATCGCCGCGAGAATCCAGGAATTCGCGCCGGGCGACGGTCTCGCCGTTTCGGAGACGACCTGGCACCATGTGAAGGACAAGACGGCGGCCGAATTCACCGATCTCGGCGAATTCAGGCTGAAGAACATCGCCTTGCCGGTGCGCGTTCTGATCGCCGGCCGCAGCGGCAACGGATCCTCGCCGGCGGCGTCGTTCGCGGCCATTCCCCAGGCCAATGCGCAGCAGAAGCTGTCGTCCAAGGGGCCGCCGGCGATCGCCGTCCTGCCCTTCCACGCCGATGGCGGCGAGCATGACATCGGCTACATGGCCGACGGCATCGCCGAGGACATCATCTATGGTCTATCCAACACCAGATGGCTCTCGGTCATCGCCAAGGGCTCCAGCTTCCAGTTCCGCGACGACACGCTGGGCACCCGGGTGATCGGCAACGCGCTCGGCGCGCGCTACATCGTCAGCGGCACGCTGATGCGCAATGGTGGCCAGATCCGCCTCAACACCTCGCTGGCCGACGCGTCCAACGGGCGGCTGGTGTGGTCGCAGCGCTTCGATCGCGATCTGGTCGACATCTTCAACCTGCGCGACCAGATCGGCGCTGAGATTGTTTCGATCCTCGACAAGGAGGTCGACCGGGCGGAACAGGCACGCACCTTCCAGGTTCCCTGGGAAAGCCTGGAGACCTGGCAACTGGTGCGACGCGGCCGCTGGCACATGAACCGGCGCACCCGTGGCGACACCGAAACCGCACTCGAGTTCTTCCAGAAGGCGTACCGCGAGGACGCCAACTCGAGCGCCGTGCTCAATGAACTGGCGTGGTGGTATTTCTGGCGGGCATGGCTGCGTTTCGGCGACAGCGACGATTTGAACAAGGTCGAGCAGTTTGCCCGCAAGGCGTTGCTGGTGGACAGCCTGGATGCACGCCCGCACGCCCATCTCGGCGCCGTCGACATCATGCGCGGCGAACCGCGATCGGCCGTCGACCATTTCGAGGAAGCGATCCACATCAATCCGAGCTTTGCCTTCGCGCGCTCGGCCATGGGCAGCGCCCAGCTGCTGCTCGGCAATGCCGCGTCAGCGATACCGTTCTTTCTCGATACCGAGCGATTGAGCCCGTTCGACCTCTACCGCTTCCACAATCTGGGGGAACTGACGGCGGCCTACTGTTTGGTCGAGAACTGGCCGGCGGCGATCGCTGCCGCCGATCGCTCGCTCAACCTGTCTCCCGGCTATTTTTATTCCAGGTTCCTGAAGATCGGCGCGCTGATGCGAAGCGGCCGGCCGGAACAGGCGCGGCGCGAGATGACCATTTTCACCACCCGGCATCCTGATTTTTCAGAACAGCGTGTGCGCTGGATACCTTTCACCGACAAGGCCGCGAACGAGTTCCTCGTCGCCAATTTCCGACTGGCCAAATGAACATGGCGTCAATGCTGGCTGGAACATGGACCAACTGTGAAAAGATTCACATACGTGCAACCGATGCAAACCTAGGCGTTGAACGGCCGGCATCGCAATAACGTGGATAGCCGGGGGGCTTGAACGCGCATGACCGAACTGAAGTATTTCGACGCTATTCGCGCGGCCCAGAAAAACCAGCGCCCGCTGTCGGAAATGCCGCCCTTCGATCTCGGCCGGATCCGGAAGACAGGGCTGATTGCGCGCATCGTCGGGTCTCTGGCCGAAGACCCCCGCTGGGCGCTTTCCTTGTTGCGGCGTTTCCGGCCGACCGGCAAGCTCTTCGGTGTTCTCGTGGTCACCAAGAACGCCGATGTCCGCGACATATTGGAGCGCGGCGACGAATTCCAGACCCCATACGGCCCGGAAATGACCGAGCTTGCCCGGGGATCCAACTTCATCCTCGGCATGCAGGACGGCGCCGACTACCGGCGCATGAAATCGTCGGTGCTGAGTGCATTCCCGCCGGCCGAGGTCGAAGCCGCCGTCAGGCCGATCGCGGCGCGTCATTCGCAAGAGATCATGACGCGCGCCAGCCCCGGCTTCGATGCGATCTCCAAGTTGATGAAGATCGTCCCGGTGCACATCTGCCGCGATTATTTCGGCGTCGAGATCGACGATGAATCCGAATTCGCCGACTGGGCGATCGCGCTGAGTGCGCTGTTCTTTTCGGACCCGACGGCGAGCCCCGTCATGCGCGAACTCGCAGTGGTGGCGGGCGACCGTCTTCTCAAAGTCATCGATCGCTCCATCCAGTCGGCGAGGGACCGGGGCTTGAAGGCCGAGCAACCGCTGGCGAGGCTGGTTGTCCAGACGGATCAGGGCCGCCTGTCGCGGGACGACCTCAATTCGATCATGCTGGGCATGATCGCCGGCTTCGTCCCGACCAATGTGTTGGCCGCCGGCAATTGCCTCGACGTGATCCTGTCGCGGCCCGACGCACGGCAGGCTATCGATGCCGCATTGGCCGAAAACGATACCGCCAAGCTCGACAGGGCCGTCCTTGAAGCCATGCGCTTCAAGCCGATCTGGGTCGGCCCCTGGCGCTACACGGCCCGCGACGCGATCATCGGCAAGGGTACGCGCCGCGAGCGCCTGGTGAAGGCCGGCACGGTGGTGATGCCGGCGACGCTGTCGGCGATGTTCGATGCCGACGCCGTGCAGAACCCGGACCAGTTCGACACATCGCGCCCGTATCGCGACTACATGGTCTTCGGCCACGGCATTCATCAGTGCATCGGCGCCGAGATTGCCAGGATCCAGATCGGCGAAAGCCTGCGCGCCCTGTTCCAGAAGCAGGGCGTGCGCCGCATGCCCGGCAAGGCCGGGCGGATGACCCGCATCGGCGCCTATCCCGAAACGCTCAAGGTCGATTTCGAACGGGCAGAACTCTGCCGCACCGTAACGCAGTCTATGGTGACGGTGGTCTGCCCGGTCACCCGATCCGCGTCGCTGGATGCTGTCCGCGACAAGGTTGCCAGCCTCGGCAACCCGGCCGTCGAAGATATCCGCACCGCGCTCGACATTGCCGGCACCGTCCACTTCACCAGCCTGACCGTGGTCGGCACCGGCGAGATCGGCGCTGATTCCGGTCAGGAAAAAGGAGCTCTGGTTCTCGAGATTTCCGGTGACGGCAGCATCGACGATGTCATCGATGCGGTCACGCACGCCATCGGGCACCGGCTGCGGCCGATCTTCAAGGATGTCTGCGATCTGCGCGATGGCGGCGCATTGAACGATTTCCTGCGCAAGCACAATGTCGACATATCGCCGTCCTTCGGCAGCAATGCCGGACTGGTGTTTTCGGGCACGCCGGGGCACTCGGTCCAGCGTATCAAGGCCGAGCAGCAGCTTTTCGAAGCCGTGCGCGACATCGTCGAGCGGCCACGCAAAGGCGCCGGCAACGCTCCTGCCGTGCTCGCTGAAGTTCGCCAGCATGTCCAGTCATTACGGACGTTTGCCTGGGCGTTCGAGCCGGCCGAGAGCCTGCTGGAAAAGCCGCCGGGTCATTGGGGCCGTGCCCTGATGACGACGTTGCTGGTACCGCCGGTCTTCGTCACGGTGGCGATCATCTGGGCTGCTTGCTGGTATATGACCTACGGTGTGGTGTTCGGCAGATCTATCGACATCAGTTCCCAGGAAATCTCCTTCACCGCCATAGCCGTAGCAATCACCTCACTTCTGTTGTCGGGACTTGGAGTGTTGGTGGCAGCGGCGCTGCTGGCGTTTTCGTGCTTGCTGGCGCTGCGACGCCGCGAGGACAGGGATCGGCCGGAAAGCACATCGATCGGCATATCTGAATTGAACGCGATACTCGTCAAGGAGGGCCACGCGGCACAAAACCATCTGACTGCGATTTCGACGATGAAGGCCGGCATTCTGCGGCGGCTGGCGCTCAGGTTTTCCTTCTACCTGATCTCGATAGCTGCCCAGAAGGTATTCAAGCCAGGCTTCCTCAACACCATCAACACCATCCATTTCGCCCGCTGGATACTGCTGCCCGGCTCCAACCGATTGATGTTCTTCTCCAACTACGGCGGCAGCTGGGAAAGCTATCTTGAGGACTTCATCGCCAAGGCGTCCGCTGGCCTCACCGGCGTGTGGAGCAACACCGTGGGCTATCCACGCACACGATGGCTGTTCCTGGACGGCGCGCGCGACGGCGATCGTTTCAAGCGCTGGGCGCGGCGCCAGCAGGTGCCGACCCTGTTCTGGTACTCCGCCTATCCCCAAATCAACACAGAGCGCATCCGGATCAATTCCCAGGTCAGGCGCGGCATTGCTTCCGCCGTCGGCAACGAGGCGCGCGACTGGCTGAGCTTGTTCGGTTCGCTACGGCGCCCGGCGAGCGAAACAACCACCGTTCAAAAGACCACTTCGCTGCTGGCCAATATCAGCTCTGCCTTTCCGGCGCCTCTCGAGCAGCAGCTGGAAACCGGCGAGATCCAGTCCATCTTCTTCGGCCCGCTCGGCCCGCTCGCTTATTCGCATATGCTTGCGATCCGGGTGCCGGACAAGTTGCCGGCGCCCAAGCGCAGAGCCTGGCTCGATTTCGTTGTCGAGCAGACGAGTTTCGGCGAAGGCAGGCCCGCCGGGCGAGCTATGATAGTCGCCTTTGGTCCCGGTGGCCTGCGGCAGTTTGGGCTCGACGAGGGTGTGGAGGGCGATCCACTGGAAACATTTCCGATCGCCTTTCGCCATGGCATGGGCAATCCCGAGCGTGGGCGCATACTGGACGACCGAGGCCGCGACGGCCCGGACGAATGGGAGTGGGGGTCGTTGGAGAACCCTGTGGACCTGGTCATCGTCTGCTATGCTGAAGACCCGGGACGGTTGAAGACCGAGATTGCCACCGTGAGACGAAAGACGACCGGTGCAGGCATGAAGGTCGTCGCCGAACTGCCGCTCGCCGTAAACCGGGGTCCGACCGACACGAAGACGAAATCGTCCGACGGGGCAAAGCGTGACGATCGGTCGGAACGTGGGCCAGCCTACGAGCATTTCGGTTTCGCGGACGGGATTTCGCAGCCGATTGTCCGCGGCACGACCCGCGCCAGCAGGGGCGCCGCGCCCATGCATCTGGTCGCGCCCGGCGAGTTCCTGTTCGGCTATCGTGATGAGCATGGGTTCTATCCAGCCTCGCCCTCGGTAAGCGCATCACGCGATCGGACCGGAATCCTTTCGCAGGTGCGCCGTAGCCGGCTGATTCCGGGCCTGCCGCCACCGCCGCGCGATTTCGGGCGCAACGGTTCATTCCTGGTTATTCGCCAGTTCGAGCAGCACGTCGACGTCTTCAACAACTACTGCAAAAAGGCTGCAGCCTTGGTCGCGAGCCAACTCGGCAACCAAGCCATCACGCAAGACTGGATTGCCGCCAAGATGCTCGGCCGCTGGCAGAACGGTAGCTCGCTGGTGCGAAACCCCGATCATCCGGGACGCGTCATCGACAACGACTTCGCCGCTGGCGCCGAGGATCCGCAAGGCCATCGCTGCCCGCTTGGTGCCCACATTCGCCGTTCCAACCCACGCGACTCGCTGGGTGAGGACCGCGATACGCAGATCAATATCGGCAAGCGCCATCGTATCCTGCGGGTCGGCCGTACCTATGAGAAGCAGGACGGCAAGAATGGCAAGGTCGAAAAAGGGCTGCTGTTCATGTGCCTCAACGCCGACATAGAGCGCCAGTACGAATTCATTCAGCAGACCTGGGTTTCCTCGGCCACGTTCCAGGGCCTCGTCGCTGAAAAGGACCCGACGATTGGTTCGCGCAGCGGTGATGGCAGGTTCACCATTCCGTCATGGGAAAAGGTCACGACGCTCCGTGACATGCCGCAATTCGTCACCACCAAGGGTGGTGGATACTTCTTCATGCCCAGCCGCTCGGCGCTGCGCTACCTGATTTCGCGGCTCTGAGTCTTAGCCGGGGCTGATTCGGGATCGGCGTCAGTCGTCGTCCTGCGATTCGGCGATATGGCGCAGCGCCCCGGTGTCGGTGATGCGCAGGCCGCCGCGTTTGATGGCAATGAACGAGCGGTTGCGCCAGTCGTTGAGCGTCTTGTTGACGGACTCGCGCGTGGCGCCGAGGAACTCTCCGAGTTCCGATTGCGAGATCGGGATCCAGCCGGCGCTGTCGGCCATCACCTTGGCCAGGAAGACCAGGCGTTTGGCGAGCCTCGCCTCGATGCCGAAGAAGGCCTGGTCGCCGAGTTCGCCGCTGACCCAGCGCAGCCGGGCGCACAGAAGTTCGATCATCGCGCGTGCCAGCGGTGGATTTCTCTCAATGCGATCAAAGAGTTGTGTCCTGCTGAGCGAAACCAGCTCGCAAGCGGTCAGGCAGATGGCGGTGGCGGTGCGTGGCCGCCCGTCAAGCGCGCCGATCTCGCCGACGAGGCTGCGCGACAGCTCGATATTGGCCACCAGCTTCTGCCCGCCAGGCGAATAGATCGAGATTTCCACCGTGCCGCTCATCACCCCGTAGATTCGGTCGGCGGCATCTTCCTGGACGAACAGATGCTGGCCGGCGGCGTAGCGCTCGACCTTGCAGCCGCTGAACAGGATATCGAACAGCTTTGGATCGATGCGTGCCAGGCGCGGCAGATCGTTTCTGTCGTTTGGGCCGCCAAAAGCCATGTTCCAAATTCCCAATTGCCGCAATCGGCGAAGTTTAAGGGCCGAAGTCTAAGGCAAGAGTGCACCGCGTCAAAGGCCGGCGTTCATCCCTTGCGATTACGCCTTGTAAAGGCTTGGCGCAGTGGTCGCGCCCAGTGCCTGGCTCGTGCGGGGCGGAAAGCCGCCTGCACGCGCGGCGAGAGGAGCCGCGCGTGCAGGCGCCAACTGATAAAAATGGATAGGTGATAAAATTTCTGTAAAACCGAGCGGCCGCAATGGCCCTTCCACCCGTTGCGATAGGTGGGCGCAAACAGCGTGAGCGTCTGTGACGGAGATCACATACAGCATCGCTGAAATAATGCGAGCGTCATACATCGCGCGAGCGACTGCGGCAAAGAGACATGCCGACGTTGCACTCCGGTCATCTTCGACGCGAGTTGATTTGTTTCCTTGCCTGCCAGTCAGAATTGCACCAGTCTAAAATGGGGCAATACATTTCTTTTCTTCGACAGAACCTTTGAGGGCGACTATGCCGGTCAGCAGAGAGCAGCGAATCCGTCAATATCTCGATCTCGTCACCGGGGGCGAGGGGACTGAATCAGTCCTCGGCAACGTGGAGACGATGGCAGGCGGCGCTCTGGAATCCCTTGCGCCTGCGGAAGCCGGCAAGACGGAGGCGGCGTTTGAATCGGCGCGCGCTGGCATGGAGAGCCTCGCGCGGGGCGCCGAAGTCGCGCCCGAGCAGCTTTCCGATCTGGAAGCCATAATCATCCCGGAGTTGCGGCCGGTCTATGACATCAAGGATGGCACCTTTACGACGCTGACTTTCGACGGCGCTCCGACACCTGGCCATTCGCTGTGGACGAAGCTTACCAGCGAGGCCGCATTGAAGCAGCGCATCGAAGCCGCCCTGCCGGCGATCGGGCGTATCGAACTGTTGTGGGACACCAATATCCCTTACGGCGGCACGGGCTTCGTCGTCGGCCGCAACCTGCTGATGACCAACCGTCATGTGGCGCAGATATTTGCGGACGGCCTTGGCGACCGCAATGTGCAATTCATCAACGGCCGCGCCGCCGGCATCGACTTCAAGCGCGATTCGGCGGCAGGAAACGTCTTCAAGATCCGCAATGTCCGGATGATCCATCCCTATTGGGACATGGCGATTCTCGAAGTCGAAGGCCTGCCCGACAACATCACGCCGCTGTCGCTCGCGGTCGCCGACGCGCGCGATATGCTGCGCCAGGAAGTCGTCGCCATCGGCTATCCGGCGTTCGACAATCGCAACGCGGTCGATGTCCAGAACGAGCTCATGCGCAATCGTTTCCAGGTCAAGCGCCTGCAACCGGGCATGCTGCAGGGCGGCTTCGATACGGAGAGTTTCGGCAAGATCGTCAGCGCGGCGACACATGATTGCTCGACCACTGGCGGCAACTCCGGCACCGCCATGATCAACCTCGCCACCGGCGAGGTCGTGGCGCTGCATTTTGCCGGCCGCTATCTCGAGCGCAACTACGCCGTGCCCACCGGCGCGCTCGCCAAGGACCAGCGTGTCGTCGACCTCGGCCTCAATTTCGCCGGCGCCGCCAGCGGCGGCCCCAACGATTGGGGCGCATGGTGGAACAAGGCGGACAGTGGGTCGCCGGCCGAGGGCGTAAACCTGGTTGAAGTCGGCGGCGCCCAGCAGATCCCGGGCGTCGCCACCCAGACGCCTCCATCCGGAGGCGTCGTCGTTTCGCCGGGCGGCAGCGTCACCTTCGAAGTGCCGTTGCGCATCACCGTCTCGCTCGGCGCAACGCCTGGCCATGAAGCGGTCACGGAATCGGTCGAACTGGAAGCGGCCAAGCCGACCCCTCCAGGCGGCGCATTCGTTCCCAAAACGGTCGCGGACTATGCCGGCTATAAGGGCTACGACGAAAAATTCCTGTCCGGCGGCACCAAGCTCGCGCCCGTCGTGGTGCCGATGCCGGAGGCCACCGACCTGTCCGTGCTGGCGCAGCTCAAGGCAGGGGGCACGCGGCTAGATTACCAGAATTTTTCACTCAAGATGCACGCCAAGCGGCGGCTGGCGCTGTTCACCGCCTCCAACGTCACCGAGGAGAGCAATCTGCGCGAGCCGGAAAAGGGCCGCAACTATTCGCGTGGCGGCCTGTTCAGCGAGCGCTGGTTCCCGGATCTGCGGCTCGACGACAAGTATCAGATCCCCGATGTCTTCTACACCCAGGATCAGGGCGCCTTCGACAAGGGCCATATCGTCAGGCGCGATGACGTGGCCTGGGGCAGCACCTTCGAGCTGCTGCTCAGGGGCAATGTCTGCTCCTTCCATGTCACCAACTGCTCGCCCCAGGTCGAAGGCTACAACCGCTCCGACAGCGGCGAGAAGAACTGGGGCGATCTTGAGAACCACGTCCTGTCGGAGGCGGCGAGCGAGCGGCTTTGCGTCTTCGCCGGGCCGGTCCTCGCCGAAGACGACCGGACCTTTGCCGGCAAGGGTCCCAAAGGCACCAGTCTTCGCGCGCTAGTGCCGCGCCGCTTCTGGAAGGTGGTGGTCGCCCACGTCAGTGACGGCATCGCCAGCTACGGCTTCGTGCTCGAACAGGATCTGTCGGACACGCAGCTTGAGTTTGCCGTCTCCGACGAGTTCATCGGCGCCATGTACCCGCTGACCGAAATCTCCGAAATGACCGGCGTCAGCTTCGACCAGTCGCTGGTCGATGCCGACCAGTACGAAACGGTTCGCGGCACCGAAATTGCCATGCGGGCGGGATCACGGAGACGAAAGAAGAAGGCTTAGGCTCGCGCGGCGCTGCGATGCCTTGCAGGGAACACCATGACCGAATGGACGCAATCCAAGCCGACCTCCCTGCTGCCGGCCACGCGCCCCCGAGCGGTACCAATTAGCGCCAACACAGCGGAGATCTGGATCAGCACATAGCTGACGGCGAGCCGGGCACCGGAAAGAAGTCGTTCGTCAAAAAGCCGTGATGCAGCGCTTCAAGATAGCGGCAATAATACGGGCTGGTTTTCATTCGGGGTTTTTACATGCGCACACGTCACGCCATCATGCTTGCACTTTCCGTGCTTTCCATTCCTGCCGTCTCCATCCCGGCGCAGAAGGCACGAGCGCTGGAGCCTGAAAAATACACGGTCTACTGCGCCAACGATCACATCGAGGTTTCGTTCTGGGATCTCGAGCAGATGAAGGTGCGGAACGGATCCGATGTATGCCAGTTCCAGAGCTACACGAGCTACTCAAGCGCGTTGAACTTTGCGCAGAAGAATTTTGGTGGGGAAGGGGCGAGTTGCAGCTGCTAGGAGTGCTGGCTTGGAGTGTGCTGTTCCGGGAAAGAAAATGGTGGGCGATGCAGGGATTGAACCTGCGACCCCACCCGTGTGAAGGGTGTGCTCTCCCGCTGAGCTAATCGCCCGCTCGTTGCCCGAAGGCCAAGCGAGCCGCGATATAAGGGAGGCAGGGTTGTGAAGTCAAGGCGATGCGCCCGCCTTCTATGCCTGAAATAGGCGAGGGCAGGCGCTGCCGCGCACTCGCCCGTTTCGTTCAGCCGGTCGCCGCAGCAATCAGCCGTTCCGCCAGGTCGAGCGTCAGCGCGTCGAAATGCGAAATCACCGCCGACGGCTCGAATTCCCTGACATGGCGGTCGGTGTAGCCGAAATCGACGGCAACCACGGGAATGCCGGCGGCCTTGGCCGTGTCGATGTCGGTCTGCGAATCGCCGACCATCAGCGCATGGTGCGGGTCACCGCCGGCGAGCCTGATGGTTTCGGTGAGATGGCGCGGGTCGGGCTTGCGGAAGGCGAACGTGTCCTGGCCGGCGATCGCGGCGAAATGCTTTGTCAGGCCGAGCGCCTCGATCAGCGCTTTCGAATTCGCCTCGTATTTGTTGGTGCAGATGGCAAGCAGATAGCCGGCCGCCTCGAAACGGGCGATCGCCTCGACCACGCCGGGGTAGGGGCGCGACTTGCCGGGAATGTTGACCGTGTAGTGATCGAGGAACAGTTTCAGCAGCCGGTCGTGCTCGTCCACTGCCAACGACTTCTGCTGCGCGGTATGCGCGCGCTCGATCATCACCCGTCCGCCCTGGCCGACAAAACGCCGGAAGCCGGCCTCGTCGACAGCGGCAAGCTCGCTGGCGGCAAGGCTGTGGTTCAGGCTATCGAGCAGGTCCGGCGCAGTGTCGATCAGCGTCCCGTCGAGGTCGAACACGATGATCGGTTGGGTCATGGCCTATCCTGTGGCTGATGCATTGCAGGCAGGCGATAGCGGCTGCGCTTCTTTCAGGCAAGCCGGTGCGAGCCAAAGTCTTTGACCCTGCGGGCAAAAGTGCTAGGAGCGCGCATCCAGAAAAATCAGAACCAAGCCAAATCCCCGGGGCGAGCATGGATGCGAGGCAGTTGAAGGTCGAGGCCGCGCGGGCAGCCCTTGCCCATGTCAGCGACGGCATGCGGCTCGGCATCGGCACCGGGACGACGGCCGACGAATTCGTGCGGCTGCTGGCCGAAAAGATCGCCACCGGCTTGTCCGTCATCGGCGTGCCGACGTCGGAGCGCACTGCAGCCCTTTGCCGCGAACTTGGCGTGCCGCTGTCGACGCTTGAGGAAACGCCCGAGCTCGACCTTACCGTCGACGGCGCCGACGAGATCGACGCGGCGCTGACGCTGATCAAGGGCGGCGGCGGCGCGCTGCTGCGCGAGAAGATCGTCGCGGCGGCATCTCAGCGCATGATCGTCATTGCCGATCGCTCGAAGATGGTCGACACCCTTGGCCAGTTTCCCTTGCCGATCGAAGTCAACCGGTTCGGCCTGCGCGCCACCGAAATCGCGGTCGCGGCAGCGGCCAAAAGTCTCGGCCTTTCCGGCCCGGTTACATTGAGGATGACGGGGGGCCAGCCTTTTGTTACAGACGGCGGCCATTTTATCCTCGATGCATCTTTTGGCCGCATTCCGGATACAAGAGCGCTTTCGAATGCTCTCCATGCCATTCCTGGTGTGGTCGAGCATGGTCTTTTCATCGGGCTGGCGTCAGCGGCCATCATCGCCGGCGGCGACGGCATCCAAACCGTCCATGCCGCCCGAAAACCAGGGAGTTCTACCGATCATGATGTTGCATAACCGGGTTCGCAATCTTTGCGCCGTTCTGGCGGCTTCGGCCGTTTTCGCCTTCTCTTCCCCGGCGTTCTCGCAGGAGATCACGGAATCGCATCTGAAGGCGGCACGGGCGGCGGTCACGGCAATCCACGCGACCGACTCGTTCGACAACATCCTGCCGCAAGCGGCGGCCTCGCTCGAGCAGCAGCTCATCCAGAAGAACCCTGATATGCAGGAGCTGATCGGCAAGACCGTCAGCGAAAAGGCACTGGCGCTGGCCTCGCGCCGTGCCGATCTGGAGAAGGAAGCAGCGCTCGCCTATGCCAAGGTGTTCTCCGAGAAGGATCTCACCGACATCGCCGCCTTCTACAATTCCGATGCCGGCAAGAAGCTGCTCGACAACGGCCCCAACGTGACGCGCGAACTGGTCAAGGCCGCCGACATCTGGCAGAACGGCCTGGCGCGCGATCTCGCCCAGCAGGTCGGCGAAACGCTGGCAGCCGCCGCGAAGGCCGCTGCTCCGGCCGCGCCTGCGCCGGATAACGCAACTGCCCCCGCCGATGGCGCTGCACCTGCCGACGGCGATGCGCCCGCAGACGGTGACCAGCCGGAAGCGCCGAAGAACTAAGACGTCTGATTTCGCCACCGGCATCCTTGCCGCTGGACAAGAAAGCCCGGTGGAAACCGGGCTTTTCTTTTGGCCTCGTGCGGCCTACCTGTCTCAAACATTTCTTGAGGCAAGGAACAGCAGCATGGCCGGTTACGACTACGATCTCTTCGTCATCGGCGGCGGCTCCGGCGGGGTGAGGGCGGCGCGCGTGGCGGCAGCGCTCGGCAAGCGCGTTGGCATCGCCGAGGAATACCGCTATGGCGGCACCTGCGTCATCCGTGGCTGCGTACCGAAAAAACTCTATGTCTATGCCTCGCAATTTCCCGAGCATTTTGCCGACGCCGCCGGCTATGGCTGGACGGTGCCCGAGGCGAGCTTCGACTGGCCGACGCTGGTCGCCAACAAGGACCGCGAGATTGCCCGTCTGGAAGCGATCTACGAAAAGAACGTGAAAGGCGCCGGCGGCGAGACGTTCCACTCGCGCGCCATGCTGGTCGACCCGCATGTCGTGCATCTCCTGGGCGATGACCGCACCGTCACCGCCGACCAGATCCTGATCGCCACCGGCGGCCGGCCGGCGCCGCACCCGGCGCTGCCCGGTCACGAGCATTGCATCTTTTCCAATGAGGTTTTCGACCTCAAGCAACTGCCGAAGGCGATCATGATCGAGGGCGGCGGCTACATCGCCGTCGAATTCGCCAATATCTTCCATGGCTTGGGCGTCGACACCACGCTGGTCTATCGCGGCAAGGAGATACTGTCGCGCTTCGACATGGACCTGCGGCACATGCTGCACGAAACCATGGAAAAGAAGGGGATCAAGATCCTCTGCCACGCCGTGTCGGAATGGGTCCGCAAACGGCCGGACGGCAGGCTGGATGCGTTGGTCACCGGCGGCAAGGTGCTGACGATCGACCAGGTCATGCTCGCCATCGGCCGCCTCCCAAACACCGAGAATATGGGCCTGGAAGGCGTCGGTATCGAGCTCGGCATAACCGGCGCCATCGTTGTCGACCAGTATTCCCGCACCAACATCGACAACATCTGGGCGATCGGCGACGTCACCAACCGCGTGCAGTTGACGCCTGTGGCGATCCACGAAGCCATGTGCTTCATCGAGACCGCATTCAAGGGCAATCCGACCGCGCCCGACCACGACACCATTCCGACCGCCGTCTTCTCACAGCCGGAGATCGGCACCGTCGGGCTGTCCGAGGACGATGCCGTCAAGCGCTACTCCGATATCGAAATCTACCGCGCCAGATTCCGGCCGATGCGGCACACGCTGTCGGGCCGCGACGAAAAGATGCTGACGAAGCTGGTGGTCGATGGCGCCACGCGAAAAGTGCTCGGCGCGCACATCCTCGGGCCGGACGCCGGCGAGATGGCGCAGTTGCTCGGCATTCCGCTGAAGGCCGGCGTCACCAAGGATGATTTCGACCGCACCATGGCCGTCCACCCGACGGCAGCGGAGGAACTGGTCACCATGTACAAGCCCACCTACCGCGTGAAGAACGGCGTGCGGGTCGATTGACGCCCGCGCGCTCGATCTTGAAGAACCCCCCATGGCAGCCGCTGTTGCCACCGCGATGGGAGGCCTGAAGCTTATTACAACAAAGTGCCGCGCAGGATGACCAGCGCCACCGAAAAATAGATCACCAGGCCGGTGACATCGACCAGCGTGGCGACGAACGGCGCCGAGGCGCTCGCCGGATCGAAGCCGATCCGTTTCAGCGCGAACGGCAGCATCGACCCCGACAGCGAGCCGAAGGTGACGATACCGACAAGGGCTGCCCCCACGGTCGCCGCGATCAGCGGCCAATGCGGCCCATAATCGTAGAAGCCCATATACTGCCAGAGCGCGATGCGGCAGATGCCGACCACGCCAAGCATGGCGCCGAGTACCAGGCCGGTTGGCAATTCGCGCAACGCCACCCGCCACCAGTCACGAAGGCCGATCTCGCGCAGCGCCAGCGCGCGAATGACGAGCGAGGTCGCCTGCGAACCGGAATTGCCGCCCGAGCTCATGATCAGCGGAATGAACAGAGTGAGCACGATCGCCTTCTCCAGTTCGCCTTCATAGCTTTGCATGGCGTTGGCGGTCAGCATCTCCGAGATGAACAGCGCGCACAGCCAGCCGCCGCGCTTCTTGATCATCGCGAGAAAGCTCATCTTCATGTAGGGCTCGTCGAGCGCCTCCATGCCGCCGAAACGATGCGCGTCCTCGGTCGTCTCCTCGATCATGGTGTCGATGATGTCGTCGATGGTGACGATGCCGAGGATCTTGCCGTGGTCGACGACGGGAACCGCGAGCAGGTCATATTTGGAGATCGTCTGCGCCAGTGTCTCGCGATCGGTCAGCGGCGTCACCGTCACCGGGGCGCGATCCGGCGCCACCGACAGGATCGGATCGTCCGGCTCGCCGGTGATCAGCCGGCGCAGGCCGGTCGAGCGCACCAGCACATGCGTGTCTGGATCGACGATGTAGATGGCGTAGACGGTCTCCCGCGTCCGCTCCACCTTGCGGATGTAGTCGAGCGTGCGCCCGACGGTCCAGTCCGACGGCACGCTGACGAATTCGGTCGTCATGATCGAGGCGGCGCTGCCTTCGGGATAGCCGAGAATGGAAAGCAGCGTTGCCCGCAGCGGCGGGACCAACCCGCCGAGCAGCTCGGAGCGCGCCGGTTCGTCCAGTTCGCGCAGGATATCGGCGGCGCGGTCGACCGACATGGCGGTCAGGAGCTTGCACGCCTTGGCGCGCGGCAGCGCCTCGGCCAGATCGGAGGCGCCGTCGAGTTCAGGCTGGTCGAAGATCTCGACCAGCCGCTCGAACGGCATTTCGCAAAGCAGTTCTATCGCGGTATCGCGAGATTCCCGGTTCAGGGCCTCGACGACATCGGCGACGTGATCATTGGCAAGGATACGCGCGATAGCGACGGCATCGTCGCCCGCTACGACGGGGGTAAATTCGTTCATGGCTCACTCCTTGCCGTCCGGCGGGACGTGAGCCGTTAGAGGTCACATCGAGGCGGACGGCGGTTGCGTTCGACTGCTGTCGCCAGGCATGGCGCGGTGACCTTTCTGCTCGCGGGTTCGAGTTGGAATTCAGCGAGCGGGCGCAACATAGGAGCGCATCTTGGCGAGTCAATCGCGGGGGTGGCGGAAAACAGCCGGGAGCCGGCCCAATCGCGAGACTGTGATGATTATTGAAGGGGGAGGGAGCGAGTGCCCCGCCGCCAGTGGCGGAACGCGCTTCGGCGTGGCTGCTATTTCTGCTTCAGCCGGCGTGAAAAACGCATCCATTTGTCCTCGACCGGCCGCGGCTGCGTAAGGATGGTGGTGAGCTCGCGCGGAAGGTTCGGAACAAGCGGCCTCTTGGTGGCGACGCCGTCGGCGATCGCGACCACGCTGTGATAGAATTCCTCGCCCGAGGCCGAACGTGGCGGCACCGCCTCGTGCATGATGCTGATCACCGTGACATCGGGGCAATTGTCCTTGATCGCCTGGTGGAAGGCGATCTTGCCTTCGGGGTCGAGCGCGCCGGTCGCTTCGTCGAGGAACAACAGTCCCGGTTGCTGCAGCACGATGCGGGCCACAACCAGCTTCTGCTTCTGGCCGCCGGACAGCAGCTGGTCCCAGATCTTTCCCTCGCGGCTTTCATCGGCCATGTGTTCGATGAAATCGCCAAGGCCGGCCTTATGCAGGGCTGCCGCGACCTGCGCATCGCCATAGTCGTCCTCGGAGCCGGGCAGGCACACCAGCTGCTTCAGCGACACCTGCTGCAGCTTGACCTCCTGGGCGGCATAGAAGCTCCTCACACCGTCAGGGAAGACGATGGTGCCGCGGCCATAAGGCCACAAGCCGTTGATCGCCTTGATCAGCGAAGTCTTGCCGCAGCCGGATTCGCCCTTGAGGAATGCCCACTCGCCGCGCCGAAAGCGCAGATTGGCTGCGCTCAGGAACGGCGTGGCGTCTTCACCCTGATGCGCCAGTTCAAGCTTCTGGATGGTCAGGCCGAAGACCGGGTTCTGGCTGGCATAGTGGAAGTCGGAACGGCCGGTCTGGCTGTAGAATTCCTGCGGCTGTTGGACGTTTTCAATGGCGTGCGCCAACTCGATGACGCGCTGGCTGTTGGCCCGCAAGGTGGCGAGACTCGGCATGACATGGATGAACCAGGAACATTTGCTGATCAGCGCGTTGACCTGCTCGGAACCGGTTATGTAGCCCTTGAGGTCGACGCCGTTGTGGATGAACGGCACCAGACCAGGTCCGTAGGCGACAACTTTGGCCCCGACGAAATTATAGACCGATTCGAATCCCGCATAGAGGGTGTTGACGATGTTGAGCTTCGACCAGGTGGTATCGATATCGAGATAGAGCCGTCCATGTATCGTCTTTTGCACGTCTTCGCCTTGCGACGCCGACACATGGAAACTGCGGCGCAACAAAGTGATCAGCTCGCTGCGATAGGTGCCTTCGGCCTTCTGCATCCTGACGTTGAGCCACTCCAGCATTCCGCCGAGTTTGATCGCGATCCAGGTATTGACGGGCACGTAGATGGCAACCGCCAGCAGAGCGAGGACGGCGCTGCCATAGCTGCCGAGGGCATCCAGACCTTTTACCTCCACGGAATTCGCCAGCAAAGCGCCGCCGACAAAATAAAGTGAGGTGAAGACGCCGAAGACACCTTGGGCAAGCCCGATGGCGCCGCCCGCCATGTCTTTGATGGATTCCTGCACGCGCTGATCGATGTTGTCGGGCGCTGGCGCATCTGGCGAGCCATTCTGAGCGTGGTAGTGAGTATGGTTGGTATCAAGCAGCGCCGCATTGAAACGCGCGTTCAACCAGGCGCGCCATTTGCGATGCAATGTCGCCGATACAAATTTGCAGGCGCCTATGATTCCGATGTCCTTGAACACGACCAGCAGCACAAGCAGGCCGGCATTGGTAAGCACTGATTCAAGGGGCGTGGTATTCGCGGCGTCGTGGAAAAAAGCGATTGAGGCTGCCAGTTCGCCCGCCAACACGGTAAACCAGACGTCGGCCTTGCTCGACAGGGCTATGATGAGTGCGAGGACGACGGTGAGAGCCCAGGCCTCTCTCCACCGGTCCGAGAACCAGTAGGCCCGCATCAGTCCCCAGAAGGTCCGCATCGACGATACTGGCGTCAGGGGCGACGGCCCGGCGGGGGCGTCGCGGTTCCAAAGTGCCGATATTGAACGTCGCGGTCTGTCGACCCGAATCACAATCCCGCCCAAACCTTTTTTAGTTTTGTTACGGATAGTAACACCAATTGATCATTTTCTATGAATTTTATCCCGGCGAATGTGAAGCAGCCCACCGGCCGTTGCCATGAGGCAACAGTTGGTGCTGCGAGATCGCCGTCTTTGGGTCAAATTTGTCCTTTGTTTCAATGTGTTGCGAGAACGCTCAGATGTGCGAATATATTCCACTGAGGGAAAGCTCATACACGGCTTTGTGACCAAAAGGCCTGCCCGTCGGCCGGTTTTCCCACCGCGCGCTAACCGGATCGCCCGAAAAATTGCCGTCCGTGATCGCCCCAGGCCGCCCGAATCATTTCACCGGCCATCATGGTTGGGCACGCAAGATCGTCGCTCCTGCACGGCGACTGCTCATGAGTTGGCCCACGCTTTTTAGCTGCAGCTGAACACCGTTTGACAATCAAGCGCACTGGAATGAACCTTGCCGGGCACTGTCGGCACCGATGCATGTCCGGTCCCCAACAAGGAAGCTCCCCAATGCTTGCACGCGCAGCCGTTCCCGCAATGGTGACGCTCTTTGCCTGGCTGCCTCTTGCGCATGCCGTCAGCCAGACCATTCCGGCAAGCGCCGAAGGGCAAATTGAGTTCAATGGGCCGTCCGGCAACATCGGCTGCATCTACACGCCGAAGGGCGGCACCAGCACCTACGAGCCACAGGATGGCGGTCCGGAACTGAGCTGTTCGCGAGTCGAGCCCAGCTACGTCACCGTGATCCTTGGGCCGAACGGCCCGGCGACATTGATCAAGAATCCGGGAGAGCAGGGCTGCTGCAGCGATGTCGCGAAGCTGGCCTATGGCAACAGCTGGAGCAAAGGGCCGTTTACCTGCCAGTCGTCAACCAAGGGACTGACCTGCACGGGCAGCAACGGGCATGGCTTCTTCCTCAGCAAAGCCAAGGTGACGGTGAAATAACTTCGGTCAGCCGGCCTTTTCCAGCTCGCCCTTGGCCTTTGCAGCCGCGACCTGGCGGATGGCATCAGTCAGCGTCTCGGCGTCCTGCGCGCCCATGACGGCGTATTTGCCTTCGAGCAGGAAACACGGCACGCCGGTGATCCCCATCCGCGATGCCGTGGCGATTTCTGTGCGCACCTCCTCGACGTCGGCATCGGTCGGCAACAGCGTTTCGACCACGGCAGCGTCCATGCCTGCCTCGCGGGCGGCATCGACCAGCACGGCGTGGTCGCCAATATTGCCGCCTTCCTCGAAATACAGCTGGAACAGCCGGCGCACGAGCCGGTTCTGCATGGCTTCACCGGCGGCACCGGCCCAGCGGATGACACGATGCGCGTCCAGCGTGTTGGCGGCGACCTTGATGGCGTCGAAAGCGAAATCGATGCCTTCGGCTTCGCCGAGCGGCTCTATGCGGGCATGCATCTGACGGATGCGCTCGTCGCTGCCGAATTTGGCCAGCATGTATTCGCGCCGGTCCTTGCCCTCGAGCGGGATGGTCGGGTCGAGCTGGAACGGCCGCCAGCGCACATGAACCTCAACGTCGCCGGCAGCGGCAATCGCTTTATCCAGCCGCTTCTGGCCGACGAAGCACCAGGGGCAGACGACGTCGGAAACCACGTCGACCGTAATGGAATTGTCATCGCTCATCTTGATCTCCTGCAGCCGAGCGTTTTACCGAGCATGATCTCGGCTACGCTCAGTTCGGCTTGCGCCACCATGTCGGCCATTGATAACCGAATATGGGTGTCTTTTTGGGATGATCCAGGTAATTCCAGTAAGCGAGCCATTGCTGCGCGTTGTACTGCATCGGCACCATGTAATTGCCGGAGATCAGCAATCGGTCGAGCACGCGCACGGCGGCGACATAGTCTTCCTTGGTCCGTGCTCTCAGCATCGCGTCGATCGCCGCGTCGACCGCCGGATCGGCGACGCCGGCCAGATTGAATGAACCTTCTCTTTTGGCCTCTGAAGAACCCCAGCGAAGGTTCTGCTCCATACCGGGAGACAGCGAGTTGCTGAACCCGCTCGACCCGACAAGAACCTCAAAGTCGAAACGCTGCTTGCGCGACTGGATCTGGTCGGCCTCGAGGCTGCGGATGGTCACCGCGATGCCGATCTTTTCCAGCGAGCGCTGATAGATGGCGGCAAAGCGTTCCTCGTCCTGCGAGGCCGTCAGGATCTCGAAACCGAACGGGTTTCCCTTTGGGTCCAGCAGGACCCCGTCCTTGACGGTGTAGCCCTGGCTCTTCAGCAGGTCGAACGCCACCTTCAGCACCTTACGGTCCTGGCCGGTGCCGTCATTCACCGGCGGGCGCCAGCTGCCGTCCATGACATCGGCCGGCACGCGGCCGGGGTAGGGCGCCAGCAGCGCCTTTTCCCTGTCGCTGGCGGGATGGCCGAGCGCGGAAAGTTCGGAATTCTGCCAGTAGCTCATCGTGCGCGTGTACTTACCGCCGAACAGGTTCTTGTTGGCCCATTCGAAGTCGTAGAGCATGCCGAGCGCGCGCCGCACCTCCGGATTGGAAAACTTCTCCAGCCGCGTGTTGAACAGGAACCCGGTCACCACGGGCGGTATGCCGGTGTCGAAGGTCTCGGCGATCACCTCGCCGCGATGAAAGGCGGGAAAATCGATATCGCGCTCGCGCTTGACCGGATCGCCCTCATCGTAAATGGCGCAGATGCCTTTCTTGAACGCTTCCGTCTTGGCATTGGCGTTGAGGAAGTACTCGATGGTGATCTGGTCGTAGTTGTCGAAGCCGCGCTTGGAAGGGATGTCCTTGCCCCAGTAATTCGGATTGCGCTTGAAGACGATGCGCTGTCCCGGCTGCACCTTGTCGATGGTGTAGGGACCGCTGCCGATCACCGGCTTCAGCGTCGTCTTGTCGAAGGTATCCTTGTTGAAGGCGTGCTTTGGGATGATCGGCGTCAGCGCGATGATCAAGGGGGTCTCGCGATTGGCCTTGTCGTTGAAGGTGAAGCGCACGCTGTGATCGCCGGTCTTTTCGAGCTTGGCGATCAGGCTCATGCGATCCCTGTAGGGCGGGCGGCCCTTGTCGGTGAAGACATCGTAGGTGAACAGCACGTCATCCGGCGTCACCGGCTCACCGTCCGACCACTTCGCATTTGGATTAAGGTGGAATTCGATCGATTTGCGCTCCAGGTCCATATCGGCGCTGTCTGCGAGCAGGCCATAGAGGGTGAAGGCCTCGTCGTAGTTGCGCATCATCAACGGCTCGAAGACGAGATTGCCGAAAATGAGGTCCTGCATGCCGCGCGCCGTGGTGCGCAGGCTCTTCAGGATGAACGGGTTCAGATTGTCGAAGCTGCCGACGACGCAGTAAGTGATGTTGCCGCCCTTGGGCGCATCGGGATTGACGTAGTCGAAATGCTGGTAGTCGGCTGGCAGCGCCGGCTCGCCCTGCATGGCGATGGCATGTTTCGGTTCCGACATCGCCACGCCGGGTGCAAAGGCGAAGAACGAGATTGCGGCGATCAGCCAAACAAGAATGCGGCCCATGACCGTCTCCTTACTGGGCGGCTTGATGATTCGGAGTGCACCCTAACATGGCGCCGCGGCGCTCCGGCCAGATACATCAATCCAAATCGCACGACCCAAATTGCGAGGCCAAGAATTGCAGGCGGCGGGCTGGATTCGGCTGCTCATGCAGTGTAACACGCGCTCCGAAGTCATTCTGTTGCCTCAATTCGGCAACAGGTAGCAGGACCACACGGCGCGAAGAAGCCGGTCCCGGGATCATTTGAGAGGAAATGCACGACATGACGAGCCTGAACAGCAACGCATACCGCCTTTCGGTCCTGGCCGCGGGCGTGGTCGGCTTTCTGGGCGCCGGACTTCTCACCGCTTCGGCACAGCAACAGATTCCGCAGGGTTGGTTCAAGGCCTGCACCAAGCAGGAAGATGTCGACATCTGCAATGTCCAGAACATCATCACTGCCGGCAACGGCCAGTTCGTCACCGGCGTCAGCCTGATTGAGTTGAAGGGCAAGGTAAACCGCAAGGTCTTCCAGGTCACGGTTCCCCCAGGTCGCCTGGTGCCCCCCGGCATCGCCCTGCAAATAGACGCCGGCAAGGCGACGAAGCTGGATTATGTCATTTGCTTCGCCGACCGTTGCGTTGCCGAAGTGCCGCTGACCGACGCGCTCGTCGCTTCCTTCAAGAAGGGACAGGCGATCACGCTGACCTCGATCAACTTCCAGAGTCAGCCAAATCCAATCAAGGTTGCCTTGACCGGCTTCAGCGGCGCCTTTGACGGCGCGCCGCTGCAGCAGTCGGACATCGAGGACCGGCAGAAAAAACTTCAGGATTTCGTCGTCAAGAACAACCAGGACTTCGCCAAGAAGCTCAAGGACGAGCAGGCCAAGGCCAAAGCCGCCAACTAATCGCCGGGACAGATACCGGAGCGACAAAAAGCGGGGTCATGCCCCGCTTTTTTGTTGTCGTCACGTCGATGCAAGGTGATGTCAGTGTCTCGACTGGCGTTTCGGCTCGTAGCGTCCATCCGGCCGCTTGTCGAACATCTCGCCGATCTGCGGATGACGGACCGGCTCACCTGATTGGTCCTCGAGCAGGTTCTGCTCGGAGACATAGGCGATGTATTCGGTTTCCGAATTCTCGGCGAGCAGATGGTAGAACGGCTGGTCCTTGCGCGGCCGCACGTCGGCCGGGATGGCTTCGTACCATTCGTCGGTGTTGGCGAATTGCGGATCGACATCGAAAATGATGCCGCGGAACGGAAACAGCCGATGACGAACCACCTGTCCGATCGAAAATTTGGCCGTTTTCATCATACTCACCACTAAGCCTCTAGAGCGCCCGGCGTCCCCTCCAATGTGCGAAGAGCGCTCTAAGGCTTTGAATTTACACACACCGTGGCCCAAAATCGAGCCCGACTTAGGTCTGGGATCAGGCTTTATTTGGCGCAGATGGCGTGTCAGTTCAATGCCGAAGCGCTTGACGCCCGATGAAGCTACGGGCTAGCCCGGTCCCGGGGTTTCGGGCCAGGGCAAAAATGTCTGACATTGTCGGTCTTGTTCTTCCGTTCTTCGGGCTGATTTTCATCGGCTTTCTGGTCGCGCGCATGACCAGGCAGCCGCTGGAAGCGCTTGGCTGGATGAACACCTTCATCGTCTATGTCGCGCTTCCTGCCCTGTTCTTCCAATTGCTGGCCCGCACGCCGTTCGAACAGTTGACCGAATGGCGCTTCATCTTCGGCTCGGTATTTTCCACCTACACGATCTTCTCGATCATGTTCGTATGGTCGGTGACGGCGTCGCGCGGCGAGATCGCCCAGTCGACGATCAAGGCGCTGGCCGCGGCCTACGGCAATATCGGCTATATGGGGCCGGGGCTGGCGCTGCTCGCCTTCGGCGAACAAGCGGCGGTTCCCGTCGCGCTGATCTTCTGCTTCGAAAATATCATGCATTTCGCCATCGCGCCGATGATGATGGCGCTGTCGGGCGACGACAAGACATCGCCGTGGCGGCTCATCCTCGGCGTAGTCAGGAAAATCGTCCTGCACCCGTTCATCATCGCGACCGCGCTTGGCGTCGGCGCCGCCTATCTCGGCTTTCACCCACCGCAGCCGGTGGATCGCCTGCTTGAATATCTTTCGCGGGCAGCCGCCCCTTGCGCCCTGTTTGCCATGGGCGTGACGCTTGCGCTCCGGCCGCTCAACCGCGTGCCGCATGAGCTGGCGTCGATCGCGGCGCTGAAGCTGATCCTGCATCCATCGCTCTGCTACGTCGTGCTGAGCTGGATCGGGAACTTTTCCGAAATCTGGGTTTTTTCAGCCGTGCTTTTGGCGGCATTACCGACCGCAACCAACGTCTTCGTCATCGCCCAGCAATATGGCGTCTGGGTGCAACGCGCCTCGGCCAGCGTGCTGATCACCACCTGCCTCTCGGTGCTGACGGTGACCGGGCTGCTCTACATGATCCGCCACGGCATCTTACCGCCGGACCTGTTTCCCTGAACCGCCGGTAAGCGCCGCAAAGCCGCTGCCCGGCCTCAAGCCTTCGCGCATGAAAAAGGCGCGCAGCCGCGCGAAACTGCCGAGCACATTGAGGCCGGCGCTGCGTGCCATCTGCGCCGGCAGCATGTCCGAAAGCAGCGACATGTTGAGCAGATTGACCGCGCCGGAACGCGCCAGAATGTCGGGACGGCGCCTGGAATCATAGGCGGCCAGGGCCTTCGCGGCGCCGGGGTCGCCGCGATTTTCACCAGCGATTCCAATCAGATCCTCGATGTCCCTGATGCCGAGGTTGAGACCTTGGGCTCCGATCGGCGGGAACACATGTGCAGCCTCGCCGACCAGCGCCACCCGGTTTTGCGCGAAGCGCCCCGGTGATGCCGCTGAAAGCGGGTAAATTTGTCGGCCGGGCTCGACCGACACCCGGCCCAGCATCGACTGCATCTGCTGCTCGACGCGCTCGGAAAGTGTCACGTCATCGAGTGCGGCGAGGTCCTTCGCCGTCTCCGGTTTCACCACCCAGAC
Source organism: Mesorhizobium sp. M0772 (assembly GCF_040320135.1). Lineage (NCBI taxonomy): Bacteria > Pseudomonadati > Pseudomonadota > Alphaproteobacteria > Hyphomicrobiales > Phyllobacteriaceae > Mesorhizobium > Mesorhizobium sp. M0772. Next base: position 73,366 of record NZ_JAMYPB010000020.1, read on the forward strand.
GAGGCTGGAGCGGTTGCCGGGCAACGGCACCTGGGTGAACGGCCCGGTCTCTGTGTGGAACTCGGTCGAGGTGAAGCCGTGTTCGCTGCGATGGCCAAAATTCAGCACCAGCGCCGCTTGGCGGTAGGATCGCACCGAGGCCACTATGCCTGCCGCCTCGCGCGCCGGCGACAGGCGCCCATCGGCAGCGACCGCAAGCGCGGCCGAGACTTCGCGACCATCAGTCAAGACGGCATGCGCCTGATCGGCGTCCAGACGCCAACTCTCGACCATCGACGTCAGCCATTCGATGCCGGGATGCGCCGCGACAGACTTGGCCAGCGTCGGGTTCAGCGCACTGTTGGGCAGGTTGAGCCCGAACTGCTCCTCGCCGATCTCTATGGCGCGAAAAGTCACCACCGGGCTGCGGATCAGCCGGCTGGTCGCATCAACGATGCGCATGACCTTCAGCGGCGCGGCCTTCGGCGCAAGTTCGGCCAGCACGCCCAGCCGATCGAGAACCTTGAGAGCAGGGTTCATCAGCGCCGTGGTCCGGCCATCGGGCCCGCCTGCTTCGGGTCCGACCAAGGTTACCGGAAAGCCCGCCTCGGCGAAACCGAGCGCCGCGATCAGTCCGGCAGGGCCGCTGCCGGCTACCAGTATCCGTGCTGTCTCGAGATGATCCAAATTGGACTTCCAGTTTGCGATGCAGGTGTCTACCCATGGATATAGGTCAGACCATGCGGCTTGATCAACGCGGCGATTAGGCTCATTCGGTTGTCATGACCGGCCAGCAGGACGATTTCAGCCATCTCGACCGCGCCGGCCGCGCCACGGCAAGCCTGGCCCGCAGCCCCCGCCTGACGGTCAACATCGCCATCGCCGGCGGCATTCTGCTCGCCTGGTTCATTCTCGGCGCCATGGCGATCCGCGGCGCCGAAGGCCGGCTCCCCGGCGTACCAGGCGATGTGGTCCTGCGATATCTGCCGCAACTGCCGCTGCCGGATGTCCTCGACCGCTTCTTCGGCATGTGCCTGACGCCCGCACCACTTGATGCCGGCGGCGCACCGGTTCTGGCGCTGATCGTAATGTGGTTTTTGATGGCCGTGGCGACGATGCTGCCGTCGGCGGCGCCGATGATCCGTACCTATTGTGAAATCGCCGACACCGCCCGCATCAAGGGCGAGCCGGTGGCCCACCCGCTGCTCCTGGTTGCCGGCTACCTCTCGACATGGCTTGTCGCCTCTATCGGCTTCGCGGTGCTGACGTTGCTCGTCCACGCATTTGCGTCCTCCGCTCGATTGCTCGATCCGGTGAGCGGCCTTGCCGCGGCGGCCGCGCTGCTGGTTGCCGGCCTCTACCAGTTCAGCAGCCTCAAGCAGGCCTGCCTGACAAAATGCCGGAACCCGTTCTCGACACTGTTTTCCAACTGGAGCGCGGAGCCGGGTGGCATCTTCCGGCTAGGGCTGAAGCAGGGCCTGTGGTGCCTCGGCTGCTGCTGGGCGCTGATGCTGGTGATGTTTGCCGTCGGCGCGATGAACGTGTTCTGGATGGCGCTGATCGGCCTGTTCACCTTGATCGAAAAACAAACCGCCGGCAGGCTTCCAACCCGAGTGGCCGGTGCGATACTGCTTGTCTGGGCAGTCGCCCTGCTAGTAGTCTCGGCATGACGGGGGAAAATTCCATGGCAGAGCAAGGCTGGGCAATGAAAGGAGAGCTCGTACTCTCCTGCAATTGCACGGTTTTTTGCCCTTGCGTGCTGTCGCTTGGCAGCCATCCGCCGACGGAGGGTTATTGTCAGACCTGGGCGGGCTTCCGCATCGACGCAGGCCATTTCGGCGAGGTCGACCTGTCCGGCCTCAATGTCGGTCTGGTCATGGAAATCCCCGGCTATATGAGCCGTGGCAACTGGACCGCAGGCCTGTTCATCGACAAGCGCGCCTCCGTCTATGCGGTGAAAGCGCTGACCAGGATCTTCACCGGCAAGGCCGGCGGAACCACCGCGCTGTTGTCCATCCTTGTCAGCAAGTTCCTCGGCGTCGAGCAGGTGCCGATCACCTACGAGACGCGTGACAAGACCCGTATTTTCCAGATACCGAAGATCATCGACGGGGCGGTCACACCGATTCCCGGCAAGGATCGCGAGAAGGATACCGTGATCGGCAACTCGGAATACTGGATCGCGCCGGAGATCATCGTGGCCAGGTCCGACAAGAGCAAGATGCGGGCTTTTGGCCGCAACTGGAACTTTGCCGGCCGCTCGGCCGAAATCTGCAAACTGGATTGGCGGGGCCCGTGAGCAAGAACACAACCGCCAGAAACGCCGCCAAAAAGATCACCGACCGGATTCCGAGGCCGAAGAAAAAGGTCACCTGGCCGCAGGCGCGGGCATTCTCGGTGCATCTGTTGACCGCGTCTGGCTCGTTCCTGGCCTTCCTGTCTCTGGTGGCGGCAAGCGAGCAACGCTGGACGGCGATGTTCTGGTGGCTGGGGCTGGCGCTGTTCGTCGACGGCATAGACGGGCCGATCGCGCGCAAGCTTGAGGTCAAGGAGATCCTGCCGACCTGGTCGGGCGAACTCCTCGACAACATCATCGACTATGTCACCTATGTGCTGATCCCCGCCTTCGCGCTCTACCAGCGCGGCTTCATGGGCGAAGGGCTGTCTTTCCTGTCGGCGGCCATCATCGTGGTGTCCAGCGCCATCTATTATGCCGACACCGGAATGAAGACGAAGGAGAACTTCTTCAAAGGCTTTCCGGTGGTCTGGAACATGGTCGTGTTCACGCTGTTCGTCATCGAGCCGGGACAGTGGGTGTCCTTCGGCGTCGTCGTGGCGGCCGGCATCCTCACCTTCGTGCCGATCAACTTCATTCATCCCGTGCGGGTGGTGCGGCTGCGGCCAATCAATCTTGGCATGACGCTGCTCTGGTGTGCTTTCGGTGCGCTGGCGCTGGCGCAGGCGGCCCTTGCCGCCTTCTACGACCAGATCGGCGTTTTGGGCGAACAGGTCAGCGTCTTTACCAAGGTCGGCATCACCATCACCGGACTTTACCTCGCCTGCATCGGCGGTATCATGCAGTTCTTCCCCAAACTCGGCGCCAAGCCGGACACTAAGAAAGCCTGACCGCAGGAAAGCCCACAATGTCCAAAGCAGTCCGTATCCACGCCCATGGCGGTCCGGAAGTCCTGACCTATGAAGACGCCGATCCGGGACAACCCGGCGCCGGGCAGATCCTGGTCAGGCATACCGCGATCGGCCTCAATTTCATCGATGTCTATCACCGCATCGGCCTCTATCCGCCGGCCGGCGGCTTCCCGCTGATCCCCGGCGGCGAGGCGGCAGGTGTGGTTCTCGAGGTCGGCGCAGGCATCGACTGGCTGAAGCCGGGCGACCGCATCGCCTATGCCGTCAACGTCGGCGCCTATGCCGAACAACGCGTCGTCGCCGCCGACCGCGTCGTCAAGGTGCCGGACCGCATCAGCGACGAACAGGCCGCCGGCATGATGCTTAAAGGCATGACGGCGGAGTATCTGTTGCGCCGGACCTTCAAGGTGAAGGCAGGCGACACCATCCTGTTCCATGCCGCCGCCGGCGGCGTCGGGCTGATCCTGGGACAATGGGCAAAACATCTCGGCGCCACCGTGATCGGCACGGCAAGCTCAACCGACAAGATCGAGCTCGCCAAGGCGCATGGCTTCGGCCATGTCATCAACTACAAGGAGCAGGATTTCGTCGCCGGGGTCGCCGCCATCACCGGCGGCAAGAAATGTGACGTCGTCTACGATTCGGTCGGCAACGACACATTCCCGGCCTCGCTCGACTGTCTGAAGCCGCTCGGCATGTTCGTCTCTTTCGGTCAGTCCTCTGGACCGATCCCGCCATTTTCGATGTCGCTGCTGGCGCAGAAGGGCTCGCTGTTCGCTACCAGGCCGACTTTGTTCGTCTACAACGCCAAGCGTGAAGACCTCGAAGTCTCCGCCGCGGCATTGTTCGACGTGGTGTTGAGCGGTGCGGTCGAGATCAAGATCAACCAGCGCTATGCGCTGAAGGACGCCGGCAAGGCGCAAGCCGATCTCGAAGGGCGCAAGACCACGGGTACGACAATACTGATCCCCTGATCTGCCTTGCTTTTCAGCGTTTTGCCGCGACGCCAGGCACTGTTTACCCGAAAAACCGGGCGATCGGTTTGTTGTGCGAAGCAGGTCAATCTTTACCCCTTGAGTTTCCGCTGAAATTCTTGAAGCTCTTTCAAGGCGGGTGCTGCTTTCGCACGAGAGCGGCCAGCGCATACCATGCTGGCGGGAACACAGAACATGTCCGGGAACCGGATGGGAGGCACTGTGAGTGCAGATCATGATGGAGCGAACCTGCTTGAGGTTCGTGGCCTGACCAAGATATTCGGCACGCTGACGGCGTGCGATCATATCGACCTCAACATCGCCAAGGGCGAGATCCACGCGCTGCTCGGCGAAAACGGCGCCGGCAAGTCGACGCTGGTCAAGATGCTGTTCGGTTCACTGGAGCCCAATTCCGGCGAGATATTCTGGAACGGCGAGCCGGTCCGCATCACCAGTCCGGGAATGGCGAAGAAGCTCGGCATCGGCATGGTGTTTCAGCACTTTTCGCTGTTCGAGGCGCTGACCGCGGCCGAGAATATCGCTCTGTCTCTGGATGACGGCTCACCGATCAGCTCGATCGCGGCCAAGGCGAGGGCGCTTTCCTTCAGCTATGGCCTGCCGCTCGATCCGGACTCGCTGGTCGGCGATCTCTCGGTCGGCGAACGCCAGCGCATCGAGATCATCCGCTGCCTGTTGCAGACGCCGCAGCTCATCATCCTCGACGAGCCGACCTCGGTGCTGACGCCGCAGGAAGCCGACAAGCTGTTCGAGACGCTGGAGCGCCTGCGCTCCGAGGGCAAATCCATCCTCTACATTTCGCACCGGCTGGAAGAGGTCAAACGCATTTGCGACCGCGCCACCGTGCTGCGTCACGGCAAGGTCGTCGGCCATTGCAATCCGCGCGAGGAAACGGCTTCGTCGCTGGCCCGCATGATGGTCGGTAACGAGGTGAAGGCCGTGGTGCGTGCGCCGGCCGAAGGCATCGAGACCGCGCAGCCGCTGCTCGAAATCCGCGCCCTCAGCCGCAAGCCGGCAACGCCGTTTTCGATTCCGCTGAAGAATATCAACCTCACTGTGCGCGCCGGCGAGGTGATCGGCATTGCCGGTGTCGCCGGCAACGGCCAGGGCGAGTTCTTCGAATCCGTCTCCGGCGAGGTGCTGCAGCAGGACGCCGCATCCGTGCGCATCCGCGGCAAGGATGCCGGCTCGCTCTCGATCACAGGCCGGCGGCTGATGGGCGCTGCCTTCGTACCGGAAGAACGCCTCGGCCATGGCGCCGCGCCGCGCATGAAGCTTTCGGAGAACCTGCTCCTGTCGCGCCACGCCACCGACGGCAAGGTTTTTGTCGGCACCGGCGGCACGGTCAAAAGCGGTGCGGTCTATGCCGCCGCCCAGCGCATCATCGTGGCGATGGATGTGCGCAAGAGCGCGCCCGATCCGGAAGCTGCGGCCCTTTCGGGCGGCAATCTGCAGAAATTCATCGTCGGTCGCGAACTCGACCGCAGCCCTGCCGTCATGGTCGTCAACCAACCTACCTGGGGCGTCGACGCCGGCGCCGCCGCTCATATCCGCCAGGCGCTGATCGAACTGGCGCGCAGTGGCTCGGCGGTTCTGGTCATCAGCCAGGACCTCGATGAGCTGTTCGAGATTTCGGACGCGATCGCGGTCATGCACAACGGCGAATTGTCGAAGCCGCTGCCGATCGCCGAGGCAACTTTCGAAAAGATCGGCCTGTTGATGGGCGGCGCCGAGCCCGGCCACGCCGAACATGTTCTGGAGACGGCATGATGCGCCTCGAACTCGTCAAACGCCCGCAGCGCTCTATGCTCTTTTCGGCGCTGTCGCCTTTCATCGCCTTCGCCCTAACGATCATCGCCGGCGCGGTTCTGTTCGCGCTGCTCGGCGTCAACCCGCTGAGCGCATTCGAGATCTATTTCATCGAGCCGATCAGCCAGGTCTGGCAACTGCATGAGCTGGCGATCAAGGCCGCGCCGTTGATCCTGATCGCGGTCGGCCTGTCGGTCTGTTACAAGGCCAACATCTGGAACATCGGCGCTGAGGGACAGTTCATCCTCGGCGGCATTTTCGGCTCGGCCATTCCGGTGCTGTTTCCCGGGTTCGAAGGCCCACTGGTGCTGCCGCTGATGCTGTTGTTCGGTATGGTCGGCGGCGCCGCCTATGCAGCAATCCCGGCTCTCTTGAAGACGCGCTTCGGCACCAACGAAATCCTGACCAGCCTGATGCTGGTCTATGTCGCCCAGCTTTTCCTCGACTGGTTGGTGCGCGGCCCCTGGCGCGATCCACAGGGCCACGGTTTCCCGCAGACGATCCAGTTCAATGACTCGGCGGTCCTGCCGGAACTGATGCCGGATGCCGGCCGCGCCAATTGGGGTTTTGTCTTCGCGCTTGTTGCAGCCGTGCTGATCTGGGTGCTGATGAGCCGCCTGCTCAAGGGTTTTGAGGTCCGCGTGCTCGGCTCCAGCCCGAGGGCAGGGCGCTTCGCCGGTTTCGGCCTCAACCGCATGGTGTTCTTCGCCTTCCTGCTGTCAGGCGCGCTGGCTGGGCTTGCCGGCATTTCGGAAGTCTCCGGCGCCATCGGCCAGCTACAGCCGGTGATCTCGCCCGGCTACGGCTTCACCGCCATTATTGTCGCGTTCCTCGGCCGGCTCAATCCGCTCGGCATCGTCGCCGCCGGCCTGGTGCTGGCGTTGACCTATCTCGGCGGCGAGGCGGTGCAGAGCGCGCTCGGCATTTCCGACAAAGTGGCACGCGTGTTCCAGGGCATGCTTTTGTTCTTCGTGCTCGGCTGCGACACCCTCATCCACTATCGCATCCGTCTGGTCGGCATGGCGCTGACGAAAAGCGCGGCGAAGCTTGAAGCCGCGCCGAAGTTGAAGGAAGCCCGCTGATGGACATCGCCGTCAACATCCTTTTGACCATCGCCACGGCGGCGACGCCGCTTTTAATAGCGGCCATCGGCGAACTGGTGGTCGAGCGCTCCGGCGTGCTCAACCTCGGCGTCGAAGGCATGATGATCATGGGCGCCGTCGGCGGCTTCGGAGCCGGCTATCTCACGGGATCGCCCTGGATCGGCCTGTTGGCGGCAATTGCCATGGGCGCGGTGTTCTCGCTGCTGTTTGCGGTGATGACGCTGTCGCTCGCCACCAACCAGGTGGCGACCGGCCTGTCGTTGACGCTGCTTGGCCTCGGCCTGTCCGGCATGATGGGGACCAGCTTCGTCGGCCAGCCCGGCGAGCGGCTGCCAAACCTCTACGTTCCGGTGCTCACCGACATTCCAGTGGTCGGCAGGCTGTTGTTCGGCCAGGACCCGATCTTCTACATCTCGATCGCGCTGACGGCGGCCGTCATGTGGTTCCTGTTCAAGACCCGCACCGGCCTCACCCTGCGCTCGATCGGCGACAGCCACACATCGGCGCATGCGCTCGGCATCAAGGTCATCCGCTACCGCTATCTCGCGGTCATCTTCGGCGGCGCCTGCGCCGGCCTTGCCGGCGGCCACCTGTCGCTGGTCTACACGCCGCAATGGGTAGAGAACATGAGCGCGGGCCGCGGCTGGATCGCGCTGGCGCTGGTCGTCTTCGCCTCCTGGCGGCCGTGGCGCGTGCTGGCCGGCGCCTACATCTTCGGCGCGGTGTGGATCGGCCAACTTCATGCACAGGCATTTGGCATTCCGGTGCCTTCGCAACTGCTTTCTTCTCTGCCCTATCTGGCAACCGTCGTGGTTCTCGTTCTAATCTCGCGCAACAAGCGTCTGACGATGATGAACACGCCGGCTTCCTTGGGGCAGCCATTCGTTCCGGATCGTTGACAACAAAAACAAACGGGAAGCTCCAGGCTAAACTCAGAGAGGTAACACAATGAAAAACCTCCTTTTGGCGTTTGGCCCCCCCCCCGCCCCCTTGGCCCGGGGGGCGTCGGCCCAGGCCGCCGACAAGTTGAAGGCATGCTGGGTCTACACCGGCCCGATCGGCGACTTCGGCTATTCCTACCAGCACGACCAGGGCCGCCTCGAGGTGGAAAAGGCGCTCGGCGACAAGGTCGAAACCGCCTATCTCGAGAACGTCTCGGAAGGTCCCGATGCCGACCGCGCTTTCGAGCGTCTGGCGCGCGAAGGCTGCAAGATCATCTTCGGCACCTCTTTCGGCTTCATGGACCCGGAAGTGAAGGTCGCCAAGAAGTTCCCCAAAGTGATGTTCGAGCACGCCACCGGCTACAAGACCGCTGACAATCTCGGCATCTACAATGCGCGCTTCTATGAAGGCCGCTATGTGCTCGGCCAGATCGCCGCCAAGGAATCGAAGGCAGGGGTCGCCGGCTATATCGTTTCCTTCCCGATCCCCGAAGTGGTGATGGGTATCAACTCCTTCATGCTCGGCGCGCAGTCGGTCAACCCGAACTTCAAGGCCAAGATCGTCTGGGTGAACTCCTGGTTCGATCCGGGCAAGGAAGCTGACGCGGCCAAGGCACTGTTCGACCAGGGCGCCGACATCATCGTTCAGCACACCGATTCCACCGCTGCCTTGCAGGTGGCGGAAGAGCGCAAGCTGCACGGCTTCGGCCAGTCCTCCGACATGATCAAGTTCGCGCCGAACGCGCAGCTGACCTCGCTGACGGACGAATGGGGGCCGTACTACATCAGCCGCGTCCAGGCGGCGCTCGACGGCACCTGGAAGCCGGACAATGTCTGGCTCGGCATCAAGGACGGCGCCGTCAAGCTGGCGCCCTTCACCAACATGCCGGACGATGTGAAGGCGATGGCCGAGGCAACCGCCAAGAAAATCGCAGATGGCTGGAACCCCTTCACCGGACCGGTCGCCAAGCAGGACGGCACGCCGTGGCTCAAGGACGGCGAAGTCGCCGACGACGGCACGCTGCTCGGCATGAACTTCTATGTGAAGGGCGTCGACGACAAGTTGCCGCAGTAAGTATCGGAACGCAAAAGAGAAGGGGCGCCGCGCGGCGCCCCTTTTCATTTCGCGGACTGCACGCTTCGACCGCGAAACCGCGCCGAGGGCTGTGCCAAAAATCCGAGGGCGCCGGGAGGCGCCCTTTTTGGTAATTTTCTAAACCGCCGAGCCGTAAAGGTCGTAGGCGTCGGCGCGGTCGATCTTGACCGTGACGATGTCGCCTTGGCGCAGCGGACGGCGCGACTGGATATGCACCGAACCGTCGATCTCGGGCGCGTCGTATTTTGTCCGGCCCTTGGCAGACGTGCCATGCGCCTCGTCGATCAGCACCGGCAGGCGCTTGCCGACCTTCTTAGCCAGCTGCGTCGCCGAGATCTTCTGCTGGCGCTGCATGAAGCGATGCCAGCGCGCTTCCTTGATCTCCTGCGGCACCTGTTCGAGGCCGAGATCGTTGGAGCGGGCGCCGCGGACCGGCTCGTATTTAAAGCAGCCGGCGCGATCGATCCTGGCCTCGTCCAGCCAGTCGAGCAGCATCTCGAAATCCTCGTCGGTCTCGCCGGGGAAACCGACGATGAAGGTCGAGCGTATCGCCAGATCCGGGCACACCTCGCGCCAGCCGCGAATGCGCTCCAGCGTCTTTTCGCCATGGGCTGGACGGCGCATGTTCTTCAGCACCTGCGGCGAGGCGTGCTGGAAGGGGATGTCCAGATAGGGAAGGATTTTTCCATCCGCCATCAGCGGGATGACATCGGCGACATGCGGGTAGGGGTAGACATAGTGCATGCGTACCCAGATGCCGAGCTTGCCCAGCTCCTCCGACAGGTCGAGGAATTTCGCCCGCACTTCGCGGTCGCCGAACATCGACGTCTGGTACTTGATGTCGATGCCGTAGGCGCTGGTGTCCTGCGAGATGACCAGCAATTCCTTGACCCCGGCCTTGGCCAGCTTCTCGGCCTCGCGCAGCACATCGGCCGCCGGGCGCGAGACGAGGTCGCCGCGCAGTGCGGGAATGATGCAGAAGGTGCAGCGGTTGTTGCAGCCTTCGGAAATCTTGAGATAGGCGTAGTGGCGCGGCGTCAGCTTGACGCCTTGCGGCGGCAGAAGGTCGATATAGGGATCGTGGCTGGGCGGCGCCGCCTCATGCACCGCGGCCATCACGCTCTCATAGGCCTGCGGGCCGGTGATGGCGAGGACGTTGGGGTGCTTCTCTCGGATGACGTCCGGCTCGGCGCCGAGGCAGCCGGTGACGATCACCCGGCCGTTTTCCGAAAGCGCCGAACCAATGGCGTTGAGCGATTCGTCGCGGGCCGAATCGAGAAAGCCGCAGGTGTTGACGACGACAAGGTCCGCGCCGTCATGCTTGCGCGCGATCTCATAGCCTTCGGCGCGCAGGCGCGTGATGATGCGCTCGGAATCCACAAGCGCCTTCGGGCATCCAAGGCTGACGAAACTGACGCGAGGCGCAGACATGAGAAACATTCCGGGTTTTTCGGGATCGGCGGCCAGTACCACACTTATTGCGGCATTGGTATGGGCAGCGGCTGCGGCGAACGCGACCACTGCCTCCGGCAGATACCCGTAGTATACAGAAGCTGTAGGACCGGCAGAGTCAGCTCACCACAGGACTGACATGCGGCCAGACCTCGACAACGCCGCGATAGACCATATCGATCGCGACGTAGAGAATGATCAGCAGGCCGACATAAGCGATCCAGCGGTGGCGGTGCAGCAGCTTGGCAATGAAGCTCGCGGCCAAGCCCATCAAGGCGATCGACAGCACCAGGCCTATGACAAGCACCGGAAAATGATCGCGCGCCGCACCGGCGACCGCCAGCACATTGTCCAGCGACATCGAAACATCGGCGACGACGATCTGCAGGGCCGCCTGGCCGAGCGTCTTGCGCGGCGCCTTGCCACCTACCGTTCTGTCGCTGTTGAGGTCGGAATCGGAGAGCGCCTCGGTCGCCTCGAACTCGTCGGCATGCGACGTCCGCAGCTCGCGCCACATCTTCCAGCACACCCACAACAAAAGGATGCCGCCGGCCAGCAGCAGGCCGACAATGGCAAGAAGCTTGACGGTGACGGCGGCAAACAGGATGCGCAGCACAGTCGCCGCCAACACGCCGATCAGGATGGCTTTCTTGCGCTGCTCGACCGGCAGGCCGGCGGCGGCAAGGCCGATGACGATGGCATTGTCGCCGGCAAGCACCAGATCGATGGCGATGACCTGGAGGAGGGCCGTCATGCTTGCAGCGCTGAAAATGTCCATCGACCGGAGCCCCTTGCTGTATCGGCGTGTTCGTCGTCGGATATGCCGACGCCCTAACGTGTATGGTTCCCGCGCGTCAAGAGACTGCCGGCGCAATTCCAGGAAAAGTGCGTAGCGGTTTTCCGTCCGGAATCATGCAAAAACAAAGAGTTAGAGTGGGTCAGCTGCTCTGTAAAAAGCTGAACCGCTCTAACGGCCGACGCTGAAAGCCACGGGAATAGGGAAGGTCGTTCTGCCAGAGAGAATTCTGGTCGCAGCGAATTCAGTCGTAGAGATTGTACTTCGCCCAGTCGGCTTCCGGAATCTCGTCGCCGATGCGGTAACGGAACTGCAGGACCTCCATATGGTCAGGCGCCGTCTCGCATTTGAACTTCAGCCGGTACCACTGCCCCTTGCTGCGGAAGGCAGCGCCCGGGCTGCGGATGGCATCGGCCTTCATTTCCGGCGTCGCGAAGGCGTAGGCGACGACGCGGTCTGCCTTGTACTTGTGGTCGTCATGGCTGATGCGGTCGAGCACTTCGGCGTCGCATCTCTGCTCCAGCCGGGTCTCCGGGTCGAGTTTCAGCAGGCCGGCGCGCAGGGCGGCGTCCATCGCGTGGGCGGGCCAGGCCAGCGTCACCGAGGCCAGCGCCGCAAGGAATAGTTTTTTCATGGGCGGGAGAACGACCATAACTCGCGTGAAAAATCAACCGGAGTGCCATTTTGGGGCAGCCGGATATGCGCGGAAATCGCCGTTGGCCGGGCAGGGTGTTTTGACGCAGCCGCTTTGATACGTCGCCGGCGCCATTCTTATTTGTCCGGGCTGCCATGCACCGATTGCCTGTTTCGCCGTCTTTGCGCTTCTCGCGATCGCGGCACCCACCGCCACGGCCGCAAGGCGATATAGACAGCGAGGAAGGCTCTTTGTGCAAGGCCGGCCTCGCTGTGCCAGACCTCCCTTATCCCCGCCGCCCGCAAGGCCCTTCGTTGGGTGCTGTTGCGGTCCCAGCGCCGGCTGATGCTGCCCGCCCGGTAGTATTTGTGGCAGAGCACTTGCGGCACGCGGACAAAGCCGCCGAGCAGCGACAGATGCAGAAGCCAGGTCCAGTCGGCGCTGAATTCGCCTTGGCTGTTGGGCTTGATCCCGCCGCTACGGTGGAACGCCCAGGCCCTGAATATCCCACGATTGGGAACCCACCATCCATGCGGCTGGCGCGCCATCGCCCGGCCACGCGCAAAACCGTCCTGCAAGCCCTCCAGCAGGTCGAACTTCCACGTGGCACTTTCGCCGCTGACTTCGATCACTTCGACGTCGCTGAACGACAGTACGGCCGCGGGATTGGCATCGAGCGCCCGCACCAGCGCCTCGATATAGGTTGGATCGATGACGTCGTCATGGAAGGCAAAGAACATCAATTCGCCGCTGGCATTGGCCATCAGATCGTTGGAGTTCTTCAGCCATCCCAGGTTTTTGTCCCGGCGGAGGATACGGACATCGTCGCGGCCGCCGGCGAAGGCTGAAACGATCTCGAATGTCGCGTCGGTCGAATTGTCCTCCCCGACCAGGATCTCGATATTGTCCCAGGTCTGCGCGGCGAGGCTGTCCAGCGTACGCGAAATGAATGCCGCCGAATTGTAGCATGGCACCAGCGCCGTGACCTTCGGCCGCCAGCCGGATCGAAGCTGGACTTGTTTCTGCGCTACCTGCTTCGCGCCGCCCTGTTCTGTCTCACCCATTCACTCGATCCCGCAGATTTGCCGCGCCAGCCTGTCGGCAAGCCACGGCGCCGTCGAATATTTACCTGTGTCGACCGAGATGTAGTTGCCCAGGCGGTTGACCCCGAATTGGTCGCGGCGATGGATTGTGGCTTTCGGGTCGCTGAGCGAACCACGCCCTTGCGCAAACACGAAGCCGCCGCGTACCTCAAGCTCCTCGGCATCGTCGAACATGCTGGAAACACTGGGCACCAACCGGGCGAGCGTGGCGCGAACGTCGCCGATGAACCGCTGTCGTGCGTCGGCATCGAGCGCTTGCGGCGTTTCGATCGACAATTCGCCACTCTCCGCAAGCAACCCGCTCGGGTACCAGGAGAGATAGAAGTTGCGCCCGTCATAGTTTTTTATGTCGCCGAACGGGCCAAGGGCGACGACCGCGCATGGCACATTGACAGGCTGCCTGGTGCGGCCGAACAGGCAAAGCCTGTAGCGGTGCGACCATCCGTGAACCGGCTCGATGCCGGCCGTGCGGTCGACAGCCAGCCGCCCCTCCCAAAGGCAATTGACGACGATGTCGAACGCCTCACTTTTCTTGCCTGCGACCGCCACGCGCCATTTCCCGTCAATTCCGTCCACCGGCTGTGCCGACAGGACTTTGGACGCCATCCGCAAGCTGATATTGGGTTCACCCCGAAGCGCCGCGCAAAGCCGGTCGGCAACCCATCGCGTGTTGACGGATCGCTCCGGCACCTGGAAGCCGCCGACGATCTGGTCCGAGTTGGTGACATCGGCCAATTCAGTTCTGGAAAGCCGTTTCGACCGCGCCGCCGATACGTCGGCAAGGTAGCTCGTGGCGTCAGCGTGGCTGCGCACCAATACATCCACACGTTCAAAGATCGCCCCCAGCGCCTCGGCAGCGACGATCGAGTTGCGATGGATCAGATAAAGGTCTTCCGAAAGGGTCGTGTGCGCTTCCAGATTGCTTCCGATCAGCTCGGAAACAAGCCTGCCGAAACACAGTCCTCCCGAAAGCAGATGCCGGGCGGTCAGCAGCGAGGGATCGTTCCCGTAGAGATAGCCGAGATGAATCTTGCCCTCGTTCCAACGGCTGGCGCAGGCCATCGGCTCGCTCTCCTTGTCGAAGAGGGACACCGCGTAGCCTCTGCGGGCCATCATGAGAGCGAGGCTGGCGCCCATGATGCCGGCGCCGAGAATAGCCATTCTGCCGCGAGGCGCTGTCATGTCCTGGCGCGCATCGCGGCCTCTCCTTTCCCGATGAGTGTCATCAGGGGTTCGATACGTAGTTTTCAGGGTCGTATTCGGTATCGCAGAAAACCAGCAAAGACGGGTTCTCGCCTTCATAGGTCTGCAGCGCCCACACCGGGGCATCGACCAGCACCGCGCGGTTCGATGCGGTGAGCGTCAGCCGTTCGATCTGTTCCTGATAGCGAAATTCGATGCCGATCTGGCCCGACAGCTGCATCATCAATTGCCGGCCCGAGCCGTGTGCATGTCCGCCCCGCGACGTGCCGCGCGGCGCGGTGACGACGAACGCCCGCACGGCTTGGAAATTGTAACCGCTGAACTCGATAGCGGTCAGCATTCCCCTGGGATCGCAATGTAACGAAGTGGGGATCTCGGTGACCTTGCCGCCAAAGAACGTTCGATGCTGCATAACGTAAGCCCGCCAGATGCCGGTCGAAATTTACCTCAGACTAGCGCTTATATCAAAAGACAGAGAATACAACCACTTAGGCGGTGTTTTGGGACACAGCAGCGGATCGATGTCGAGCTCGGCCTCAGGCCGATACGGTGCCGACTACCGAAGGTCGCCGCGCCGTCACGACTTCTGAGTCGCGGCCGAAACCACGGCTTAAGACCTTGGTCCGAGCGGTCTAGGACCTTTGAGTTCGGAAGGCCGGCCGGTCCCAACGAGGGTGATCTACTTCAGCAATTTCAAAGAGTTATGCTGGTTGGCGTTTCGCCGGCCGGCCGCTTCGTTCTCGCAATGAAAGCACAGCTATATCCAAGTTTACCCTTTGTGTTAGCGATTCCTCATGTTGCCCGCTATAGCGGTTAGTGGCGGTGGCAATCTCGGAGGTAGTTATGACATCCCGAAAGACCCTTTTTGCTGCATTTGCGGTGTTCTCGCTTCTGGTGTCGCCGGCCCTGGCTGCTGCTGGTGGCAACGGCCATGGTAACGGCCATGGCAACGGTAACGGTAACGGCAATGGCAATAGCGGAGGAAACGGTAATGCTGGCGGCAATGGCGGAGGCGGCGGTTCGCTCGGCAAGTCGGCATCCGCCAAGGGCCAGGTCGCCAAGGCCGCTACCGGTTCAGTGTCTAAGGAAAAGAATATCCATGCCAAGCTGGGCCGATTGAACTCACTGCAGCGCAACGCCAACGCCCTTATGCACTCCAAGAGCAAGAACTTCGCTGGCGTGCAGGCTTTTGTGACACAGTCGGCAATAGCCAAGAACGCTCAATCGGCGCTCGATGCCGCTAATCAGGCGGTTGCCGACGCCAAAGCGGCGCTCGACGCGCTGAATGCGAAAGCGGCTGACCCGAATACCCCGCCCGAAGATGTCCCGACGCAGGCCGACCTCGATGCAGCACAGGCAGCGCTCGATGACGCCACCCAGGATGCGGCCGCTGCTCAGACCGCCGCCACAGCTGCCGCTGCCAACGTCCCATCGATCGATGCAGCCCTTGCCCAAATGGCCAACAAGCCCGTTGACCCTGAGGTGACAGATTGGGCCAATAGCGTACTTGCCGACAAGATCGACCAAGTAGCCGCCAAGCTGGCGCCGGCCGCGCCTTAAGGCCCCATGCGGCGGCAGCGATCCAATCGACGATAAGCCGTCGGGTCCGCCCGGCGGCTGCACCTTTCTCGCCTATCTGCAGCGTTGGTCCCAATGCAGGTCCGAGATTCTGGTCATGGCTATTTTGCGAAATCTCCAGCCGGGCCGCCGTCCTCAAGGCTGAATTCATGCGTGCTTCGCGCATCTTCATCGACCACACGAAACCAATGCTCCTGAAGCGCTCTAGGCGACACCCTTTGGCCCGTGACCTTCTCTACCGCAGATAACGGATCATCGGCGCTCGTGGCCTGAGTTGAGACACACTCCTCTCCATGCCACTCTTCCACCTGGTACTCTGGCATGCCGGCCTACCTACCGCTCCCCAGAGCCTTCGCTTCCCGCTCCAGCGTCTCGCGTCGGTTGCCGTGCTTCGCGATCAATCCCTTGACCTGCTGCGGGGTGATGCCGGCCTTGGTGGCGAAATACTCGACTTCATAATCCTCATCGGCAGAGACGCGGTCCCGATCGCGGAAGTCCGTCTTCGTTTTGTCGTCGGCCATTTGCTTTGCTCCTGGTTGAATGATCAACCGCAACGTGCAGCCGCAGCCTTTTGTTGCAGCGGAGCCCGGATTTCCGAAACGGTCACATGGGAAAACGGCCCTCAGTCGCAGGAGGTGCTGGTGTTGCTGTAACTTTGAACGGAACGGTTCTTCTCCTTGACGGTTGTGACGTGAAGGAGATGCCTCATGTTTGAAAGTGTGATGTGGTTGATCGTCGTTGCTGGTGGGCCACTGTTGCTGGCCCTATTGATGGCATACGTTCTTATGACCCGACGCCACCGTGGTCCTGCAGAACGCATGGAAAGCGACCGCGCGACCAAACGGCTCTACCGCCAGGACGAACGTTGATCCTGAGGCTGGCGCAACGTTTGCGCTCACGCTTGCCCGCTGCCTCGCGGTGGCAGGCTTCTTCGTTTTAGGAAGATAGGAATAACTTAGGAAAGATTTGGCCCTCTTTGAAAATACAGAGGCAATTCAGCACGGTAGCCAAATATCTGGCGGAGGGAGTGGGATTCGAACCCACGGTGGGCTTGCACCCACGCCGGTTTTCAAGACCGGTGCCTTAAACCGCTCGGCCATCCCTCCAACGTGACTTTTCAATCATCTAGGAACATCAACCGACCCAGTGAACGACAGTTGGTATCGAATGATACCTATCCTTCCGGACCAGCTTGCGGTTCATTTCTCTAGAGCGTTGCCCATCGCCAAGTCAACCATCGGCGCTGCCATGGATAATAGGGGGTGGCGTTCGTTACCCGAACGGAGCTGCGAACCCGTTTTCGAAGGAGCCGGGATCTAATTGCGATCCTTGCTGCCGACCTGCACAAGTTGCAGAAGACCCAGCACGACAAGTGCGAGCAAGGTAGCTAAAGCCGCGATCTGCCAGAACCCGAGCCCAACCGCCAGGCCTATGGCGCCTGCCAGCCACATGCCCGCCCCAGTGGTAAGCCCTTGAACCTCGCCCTTGGAGAAGAAGATCAAGCCCGCGGCCAGAAATGCCACGCCGGCAGTCGTGGCTTCGATCAAGCGGATAGGATCAATGGCGATTTCCTGACCATCGAAGACGTGAAGATGAGTAATCTCGATCGTGAGGATAGCAATTAGAGCCGTCGCAACACAGACCAGGATGTGTGTCCTCAATCCGGCCGGTCGGTTACGCCATTCGCGTTCGATCCCAACGATGGAGCCAAGGACGGCCGCGAGCAAAAGCCTGGCTGAAATTACGGAAAAGGGCAGCCACGTCTGTTGCCCGAAACGTTCAATGAATTCATCCATGAGGCGCAGAACGTATCTCGGGTCGGTCGGTTCCAGGCAGCCGCGCTTCATGCCACAGGTTCACTTCCAGACTCCAAAGGACAGAGGTCTCGGATGCCTCCTCACAGGCGCCCGGCCAGCCCGGGACCTGGCCGCCACAATCCTGCCCGGTTCCGGACACAATCGATTAATACGCTGATAAACAATTCCTGCGCACAAGGGATGGGGATTGGCGCGTCGCAGGCATTGCTCATCTGGCTCCGCCGAAATTCTAGAAGCGGCGCCTGTGTCGAGACGGTAGGGGACATCGGAAAACATGCAGACCACGACGCATCGGCGTCTTCGTCGCGCTCCTGCTTTGGTGTTGTGCGCTCTTTCGGCTGCGTTGCTGGCCGCGTGCGCGTCGCCGCAGTCCGAGCCGAAAGCCATGGTCTACAAGAAGCCTCGCTCGAAGGAATATTTTGCCGAGACCGAATACGGTGTGAAGGCCAGCCCGCGCGTTCAGTACATGCGGCGCGGCGGCGGCCGCGACCAGTTGGGCAAGCCCTATCAGGTGCGCGGCAAGTGGTATTACCCCAAGGAAGACAAGCGCTACGCCAAGGTCGGTCTCGCCTCCTGGTATGGCGATGCCTTCCACGGTCGTCTCACAGCCAATGGCGAAGTCTACGACATGACCCATCTGACGGCGGCGCATCCGACCATGCCGCTGCCAAGCTACGCCCGTGTCACCAACACCGAGACCGGAAGCTCGGTCATCGTGCGCGTCAACGACCGCGGCCCCTATCACGAGGGACGCATCATCGATGTCTCGGAACGCGCCGCGCAAATGCTCGACTATGCCAAGGTCGGCACGGCCAGGGTCAAGGTGGAATATATTGGCCGCGCACCGCTCGACGGCGACGACGACCAATATCTGGTCGCCTCCTACCGCCCGGGCAACCGCCCGGACCCGTCCGATGGCTTGCCGACCGGCGTCATGGTGGCGATGAACGGACCTTCGCCGAGCCTATCTGTTGGCGCACCCCCTGCCGTAGTGCCGTTTCCTGGTCAGTTGACGAATTCCGACACACAGCCAGTGATGTCGATGCAGGCACCGGCCTCAAGCGATGTGACGCTGCCTGAATTCGGGCCGATCGTGCCTCAGCGCCCGGAATCGCCCTTTGCCGTGGCTTCGCTCTCCTATGCGGATGAGCGCGTACAGCGCGCCGACGTCTTTGCAGCGCTTGACGATCAGGGCATGTCGCCAGCCGACATCCTGCAATCGTGGAAGAAATCCAACCCGCAGGCATCGCCTGCCGTTTCCGACTATGTCGCCGCCGGATCCTTCGACGATGCTGCCGAGGCAAAGCGGGTGGCTGCGGCTCTCGAACCGTTCGGCAGGACCGAAATCCAGAGCACCGAACTCGACGGCAATGACTGGTACGCGGTCAATCTCTATCCGGATGGCCATGGCAATGTCGACGACCTCTTGCGCGCGGCATGGTCGCATGGCGCGCCGGACGCGCTGGCTGTGCGCAACTGACCAACAAAGGCACGCCGGTTTTGTGATTGCGCGGTTGATCCGCCGGGAAGAAGCCTGATAGCGTTGCGGCAAGTTTCTGCCGGCTAACAGTCGAGCCTCTTCATGCG
Organism: Mesorhizobium sp. M0772; assembly: GCF_040320135.1. Lineage (NCBI taxonomy): Bacteria > Pseudomonadati > Pseudomonadota > Alphaproteobacteria > Hyphomicrobiales > Phyllobacteriaceae > Mesorhizobium > Mesorhizobium sp. M0772. Next base: position 92,603 of record NZ_JAMYPB010000020.1, read on the forward strand.
ATTTCGCCTTTTCCACCCTTTTGCCGGGCTTTTTGGCCTTGGCTTCTTGCTTGCCGCGCTGGTTCCGGCCAACGCGCAGCTTTTCGAGACCAAGGCGACGCGGGCTTTCATGATCGATGCCGAAACCGGCACGGTGCTCTTTTCCAAGGATGCCGACCAACCGATCCCGCCGGCCTCGATGGCCAAGCTGATGACCATGGAGATGGTCTTCAACGCCATCAAGTCGAAGCGCATGAGCCTCGACGACACCTTCGTGGTCTCGGAGAATGCCTGGCGCAAGGGCGGCGCCCCGTCGGGAACGTCGACCATGTTCGCCAAGCTCAAATCGGCGATCCGGGTCGAGGATCTGATCCAGGGGGTCACCATACAGGCCGCCAATGACGGCTGCATGGTGCTGGCCGAAGGCATGGCCGGTTCGGAAGAGAATTTCGCGGCGCAGATGAACGATCGCGCGCGCCAGATCGGGCTCGCGAAATCGACATTCGTCAATTCGACCGGCCTGCCGGCCGACGGCCAGCAGACGACGGTGCGCGAACTGGCGCAGCTTGGCCTGCATATATGGCGCGAATATCCGGATCTCTATCTCTATTACGGCCGGCCCGATTTCACCTGGAACAAGATCTCGCAAAAGAACCGCAACCCGTTGCTGGCCATGGGCATCGGCGCCGACGGAATGGCGGTCGGGTCAAGCGAGGCGGGCGGTTTCGGCATCGTCGGCTCGGTCAGCCATGAGGGGACCAGGGTGTTCGCGGCGATGAGCGGATTGGCCAATGACCGCGAGCGCGCAGAGGAAGCGCGCAAGCTGCTCGAATGGGGCGTCCGCTCCTTCGAGAAGACCGAGATTTTCGCCAGCAACGAAGTGGTCGGCGAGGCCCAGGTGTTCGGCGGCGCCAAATCCAGCGTAGCGCTGAAGGCAAAGGCGCCCATCGACGTCCTGCTGCCGATCGCCAACCGCGACAAGCTGACCGCCAGGATCGTCTATCAGGGGCCGGTATCGGCGCCGGTGGAGGAGGGACAGCCCGTCGGCGCGCTGCGCGTCTGGATCGGCGACACGCTGAGCCAGGAAACACCGCTTTTCGCCGCCGAATCGGTTGGCGTCGGCACACTGCCGCAACGAGCGTTTGATGCCGCCAGGGAACTGGCCGTAGGCTGGCTGCGTTGAGTTCCTGCCGCGTGGACCTTTTCTCGGGCGCGGACTAAGACACCAGCGCAAAGCAGGACAAAGGCCTTTCGATTGGCAAGCGGATTTTTCATCACCTTCGAAGGCGGCGAGGGCGCCGGCAAGTCGACGCAGATCGAGCGGCTGGCCCAGAAGATGCGCGCCAAGAAATACGATGTCCTCCTCACCCGCGAACCCGGGGGGTCACCCGGCGCCGAGGCGGTCAGGCACGTGCTCCTGTCCGGCGCCGCCGAGCCTTTCGGGCCGAAGATGGAGGCGTTGCTGTTTGCCGCCGCACGCTCCGACCATGTCGAGCAGGTCATCCGGCCGGCGGTGGAGCGCGGCTCCATCGTGCTTTGCGACCGTTTCCTGGATTCGTCGCGCGTCTATCAGGGCGTCACAGGCGGCCTCGATCCGGCTTTCATGGAAGCTCTGGAGGAGGTCGCCATCAACGGCATGATGCCGGACATGACGCTGATCCTTGACATTGACCCCGCCGAGGGCTTGCGGCGCGCCGCCGCGCGGCGTGGCGCCGAGGACGGTCCGGACCGCTTCGAAAAGGAGACGCTGGACATCCACCAGCGCCGCCGTGACGCCTTCCTGGCGATCGCAGCCGCCGAGCCGGACCGCTGCATCGTGATCGACGCGTCGGCTCCTCCCGCTGCGGTGGAGGATGTCATCACCGCGGTGGTGTTCGCCGCACTTGAGGCGAGGGCGCCCGCGCGCAACCGACAGGCGGCGCCCGCATGATCTTCGAACGCATCGCTCCCGAGCAGCACGACACACTGGACGGTGTACCGGAGCCGTCCGAGACGCTGCGCCTGGTCGGCCATGAGCAGGCGGCCGCGATGCTCGCTGCCGCCTATCGCTCGGGAAAACTGCCGCATGCGTTGATCTTTGCCGGGCCGGTCGGCATCGGCAAGGCGACGCTTGCCTTTCACCTGGCGCACCATCTGTTGAAGCATCCGGCCTTCGACCAGGCGCCGGATGTGTTTGCCGTTCCCGATCCGGCCTCACCGCTGTTTCGCCAGATCGCCACCGGGGCGCATCCCGGCGTGCTGCACCTGACCCGGCCGCTGAACGACAAGACCAAGAGTTTCAAGACCGTCGTCACCGTCGACGAGATCCGCAAGGTCAACCGCTTCCTGTCGCTGACCTCGCATGACGGCAGCTACCGGGTGGTGATCGTCGATCCGGCCGACGACATGAACACCAACGCCGCCAATGCCTTGCTGAAGAACCTCGAGGAGCCGCCGAGCCGCACGCTGTTCATCCTCATCGTGCATGCGCCGGGCAGCCTTTTGCCGACCATCCGTTCGCGCTGCCAGATGGTGCGGCTGACGCCGCTCGATGCCGGCAGCCTGATGAGTGTTCTGGAGACCGTCGAGCCGCCGCCACCTTCCGATCCTGCTGCGCGCGCGGCACTAGCGGAACGGGCAGGGGGCAGCGCCCGCAATGCGATCCTTCTGACCCAATATGGCGGGCTGGAGATTGCCGGCACGCTCGACGCCCTGGTCACGTCGGGCAAGAGCGACATCGCCGGCGCCTATCGCCTTGCCGAGGCCGTCGCCGGCCGCGACCAGGCGATCCAGTTCGACATCTTCAACCGCCGCGCGCTCGATCTGCTCTCCACCGGCGCCAGTGAAGCCGCGCTGGCCGGGGATCTCGCGCGGGCGAAAACGCTGTCCGACACTTGGCACGAGGCGCTGAACGCCATATCTGAGACCGATACCTACAATCTCGACAAGAAGCAGCACGCCTTGACCATGATCGACCGACTGAATTCCGCAATGCGAATGTGACCGGATCCGGCCTCGGGTCGGGATGGCAATCGCCGTCTCGATGCGATATCCACCGCTCACACTCAATTCGGACATTCATGACGGTTCATTCATGTCACGCGACACATTCTACATCACCACACCGATTTTCTATCCGAACGGCAAGCCGCATATCGGCCACGCCTATACGGTCATTGCGACCGACGCGCTGGCCCGCTTCCAGCGCCTGGACGGCAAGGACGTGCTCTTCCTCACCGGCACCGACGAACATGGCCTCAAGATGCAGCAGACGGCCGAGAAGGAAGGCATAACGCCACTCGCGCTTGCCGACCGCAACTCGGCGATCTTCCGTTCGATGACAGAGGTCCTGGGCGGCTCGAATGATGATTACATCCGCACGACGGAACCACGCCACTACGAGTCGTGCCAGGCGATCTGGAAGGCGATGGCGGCCAATGGCGACATCTATCTCGACCGCTACAGTGGCTGGTATTCGGTCCGCCAGGAAGCCTATTTCGAAGAGAGCGAAACCACGCTCGGCGACGACGGCGTGCGCCGCGAGCCGCTTGGCTCGCCGGTCGAATGGAATGAGGAGGAAAGCTACTTCTTCAGGCTTTCCGCCTATCAGGACAAATTGCTTGCGCTGTACGAAAGCCAGCCCGATTTCGTCGGTCCGGCCGAGCGCCGAAATGAGGTGATGAGCTTCGTCAGGTCCGGCCTCAAGGACATCTCGGTCTCGCGCACGACCTTCAATTGGGGCGTGCCGGTGCCCGGCGACGACAAGCATGTGATGTATGTCTGGGTCGATGCCTTGACCAACTACATCACCGCTGCCGGCTATCCCGACACCAAGGCCGAGCAATGGCGCTACTGGCCGGCCACGCACATCATCGGCAAGGACATCGTCCGCTTCCATGCTGTCTACTGGCCGGCTTTCCTGATGTCGGCCGGCATCGAACTGCCGAACCGCGTCTTCGCGCATGGCTTCCTGTTCAACCGCGGCGAGAAAATGTCGAAGTCGGTCGGCAATGTCGTAGACCCCTTCACCATGGTCGAGCATTACGGCCTCGACCAGGTGCGCTATTTCTTCCTGCGCGAGGTGCCATTCGGCCAGGACGGCAGCTACAGCCATGACGCGATCGTCAACCGCACCAATGCCGATCTCGCCAACGGTCTCGGCAATCTGGCGCAGCGCTCGCTGTCGATGATCGCCAAGAACTGCGGCGGCGTGGTGCCGCATCGCGGCGAGCTGACCGAAGCCGACAGCGCGATCCTCGACCAGGCGGTGGAAGCGCTGGGTACCGCGCGCCAGGCGATGGCGGAACAGGGCATCCATCTCGCGTTGGCGGCGATCTTCGGCGTTGTGGCGGAAGCGGATCGCTACTTCGCCTCGCAGGCGCCCTGGGCGCTGAAGAAGACCGATCCGGCGCGCATGGAAACAGTGCTGTGGACGACCGCCGAACTGGTGCGGCGCGCGGCATTGCTGTGCCAGCCCTACATTCCGAGGTCGGCCGGCAAGCTGCTGGACCTGCTGGCGGTGCCGGCGGACAAGCGCGACTTCGCGCATGTCCATGCCGACTATGCGCTGGTGCCCGGCACGGCGCTGCCCGCGCCGGAGGGCGTGTTTCCGCGTTACGTCGAAAAGCCTGAGGCGAGCGCCTGATGCTCGTCGACAGCCATTGCCATCTCGACTTTCCGGATTTCGCCGAGGAGCGGGCGGCCATCGTCGCCCGCGCAAAGGCTGCCGGTATAGGTCACATGGTGACCATCTCGACACGCGTGAAGCGGTTTGCGCAAGTGCTTGAGATTGCCGAGAGTTTCGACGAAATCTATTGCTCGGTCGGCACCCATCCTCACAATGCCGGCGAAGAGCTGGATGTGACGGCTGAGGACCTTGTGCGCCTGTCCGCGCACCCGAAGGTGGTGGCGATCGGCGAGGCCGGGCTCGACTATTTTTACGACAAGGCGCCACGCGATGCGCAGGCGCAGGGTTTTCGCACTCATATAGCAGCCGCGCGCGAGACCGGGCTGCCGCTGGTGATCCATTCGCGCGATGCCGATGACGACATGGCTGCCATCCTCGAAGACGAAACAGGGAAGGGCGCCTTCCCCTTCATCCTGCATTGTTTTTCGTCGGGGCGACGGCTGGCAGAGGTCGGCGTGGCGCTTGGTGGCTATGTGTCCTTCTCGGGCATACTGACCTTCAAGAACTCCGCCGATTTACGCGCCATCGCAGCCGATGTGCCGCGTTACCGGCTGCTGGTCGAGACCGACGCACCGTATCTGGCGCCGGTGCCGTTCCGCGGCAAACGCAACGAGCCGGCCTATATCGCGCATACAGCCAAGGTGCTGGCGGAGACGGTCGGCGTTGGCGAAGCCGAGATCGCGACGCTGACGACGGAGAACTTCTTCCGGCTGTTCGGCAAGATGCCGCGGCCCGCCGGGCTCTGACGCATGAGCGACCGGCTGCGCCTCACCATCCTCGGCTGCGGCTCGTCACCTGGCACGCCGCGCATCACCGGCGATTGGGGCAATTGCGACCCGGCCAATCCGAAAAACCGGCGTACACGCTCAGCCGCGCTCGTCGAGCGGATAGCAGCCAACGGCGCCAGAACCACGGTCGTCATCGACACCGGGCCTGATTTCCGTGAGCAGATGCTGATGGCGGCGGTCCGGCGCATCGACGCCGTCGTCTATACGCATCCGCACGCCGACCACATCCACGGCATCGACGATCTGCGCGGCTACGTGCTGGAGCAGCGCCATTTGATCGATGTCCATGCCGACCAGCCGACCATGCTCAGGCTGCGCGAAGCGTTCGGCTATTGCTTCGAGACGCCGCTTGGCAGTTCCTATCCGCCGATCGTCAGGCCGCACATCATCGATCACGCAAGGGCGGTGACGATCGAAGGCGAGGGCGGTGCCCTCACCCTCGAGCCGCTGCCGCAGATCCATGGCGACATCATTTCGCTCGGCTTCCGCATCGGCGGGCTGGCCTACTGCCCCGATATAAGCGACTTCCCGAATACCACCGCCGAGCGGCTGCGCGGCCTGGAAATGCTGGTCATCGATGCCTTGCAGTACCATACCCATCCCAGCCATCTGTCGCTCGGTCAGGCGCTCGGCTGGATTGAAAAACTGGCGCCGAAACAGGCCGTGCTGACGCATATGCACGTGCCGCTCGACTATGCCACGGTCAAGGCTGAGGTGCCGGCCAACGTCACTCCGGCCTATGACGGCATGGTGATCGAAATTCCTTTATGAGACAGCATGATACGAGCAGATGTTTATAAGGACGTTCGGTTCTTCGGCGCGAAGATCAGCAGCGTTCCAATCCGCTCATAGCCCATGCGGGGATAAAGCAGCGCTCCTGCACGCGTCGCCAACAGCATCGAGCACCGCGACCCATGCGCTTTGTCGTCATGCAGCATTTTGGCCATCAGCGCCTGGCCGATGCCTCGACGCCGGTGCGAAGGCTCGACAAACATTGCCGAGCACCATGTGGCGCCGACGGCGTCTATGCTGCGCACACGCCCGACGATGGCGTCGCCATCGAGCGCCACATACTGGCGAAACGGCGCATTGTCGCCGAGTTGATCGTCTGGAAGTGGCCGCCTGCGTATGACCTTTCCCAGTTGTGCAGCGCGTTCAGCCGTCCTCACGCGTTCGATAGAGACGATTGCTGGCGGGTCTGGAATTTGGCGCAGCGACTGGACGAAAAAGCCTTCCGTCCGCAGCAGCCGGTAGCCGAGCGCCTTGTAGGCCGTTCGCGTTGGTTCGTCCGGGCCATCATTCGCGATCACGACCGAAACGGCAAAGCCCGGCCGCGCATGCTGCCGCACGATGGCATCGGCTTCCTCGGCGGCGACGTCATGGACGATCCATTCTTCGCCACGGTAGTCGCGTGCATTCTTGCGCTCGGCATCGCGCATCAGCCACAAGGGTCCGACGCGGCTGGCTTCGTATGGAAAGGTGCGGCTCTTGTCGGTGCTGAAGCCGTGCACGAACACTTCGATCGCCGCTTCGATGTCACGCTTTCCTGTCGTCATCGACACAGCGTAGCGTTGGCCAACGGCTCATGCCAAGCCCTATGAAAGTCCGCGTCCTTTCCCAGCTGCAGCCTGATGCATAAGTTCCATAATCTATCTTATGCGACTTTCACATGTGGCTGCTGACTGAGATGCAGGCCGGCGGCTCTGATTGCTTGGCGGGAGGAACGTTGACGAAGCAGTGGCGAAATGAGTTGGCGTGGTCTTCATTTCTCAAGGGATGGCGCCTTTCGCAAAGGCCTCGACTTCCTGCTCGACGGGCTGGCACCAGGAAAACGAACAGGAGCGTCATCCCGAGAAGCTTTCCAGGAGGCCGCTGAAGGCTGCTGCGATTGCAACAAGATGGAAGACGCCAAGGGCCAGCCATCTGGAGCCGCCGGCGCCCGCAACAAATGCCCCATAGGCAGGAAACTGCAGCGCAGCCAATCCGATGGAAAGGCCGGTGATCGTTGTGTTGGTCAACAGCGTTGCCAGCATGGGGACCGGATAGAGAAGTCGCGCCAGCCCATAGTCGCCATGCCCGGCTCCGGCCGAATAGAGCGCCAGGAAAAAGGCGACGGGCGTGATGCCGAGGCCGACAAGGAACCCTGCCCGCGAGGAGAATTTTGGCGACGTCATCTGGCCATGGCCAGGGGCCCCTGTCGGCTGGCCATGGGCCAGGCGGGGGGCGGGTCGCCGTCGGGCGGCGCGCCCGGTGGCGAATGGGCACGCCCCGTCGGCGGG
>NZ_JAMYPB010000021.1:0-91146 GCF_040320135.1 Mesorhizobium sp. M0772
CCCCCGGCCAAAGCCCCGGCGGCGCGCGGCGGGCGCGCCCCCAAAAAGCGGACCCCCCCCCCCGGCGGGGGCGGCGTTCCGAACCCCCCCCCCGCCCGCCCCTCCCCCGTTTGAGGCCCCTTCAAGGCGTCGTGTCCGCCACGAGAAGAGCTTGCTGACGGGCCAGTTCATCTGCTGTGGGTTTGCGCAGGTGTCGCCTGCCATCAGCCTGGATGACGGAAAACAAACCAACCTCGGCATGTCGCGAATTGTCCCAGCCCGGGTAGGCCGTTATCGGGTACAGGCAAATACCCTCGATCGGCGCTCCGAGACTGATTGCGGAACGCACCTCGTCGCAGACATAGTGGAGCCAAGCCGGCCCGCCGGATCCCTCGGAGCCGGTCTCCGCAATGAACATCGGCTTGCCGTACCGGTGAGCAACTTCTAGCAACATTTCCGACAGGGCGCGGTACTCGTGGTGTCCCATCGGAATCGTCGGCCCGTTTACGTACCATTGATTGTGCGGGTAAAAATTCAAGCCCACGACATCGACAACATCTTCGCTCCCGCCCAACTCAGGTTCGACGCGGCCCAGCAACATGTCGTAAGCTTCGAACTGTCCCTGTCGGGCGTTTTCGGCCCGGCGCCGTTCGCTGCGGGTCCGGTCACGAGGGGCGATATGGATAAGCGGCTCGGCCCAGACAAATCTGCAGGCGGGATCGATCTCCCGCATTGCACGAACACCCGCGATGGCGGCCTTGACGAGGTGCCGCTTGAACCATCCACGTTTGTTCGGCCCCACGCGCGGGAAATAGCCGACCTCGACAGCCCATGCGAAAAACGAGATTTCGTTGATGGGGCACAACAGAGGCGATGTTCCGGTGATCGAACGGTGTACCTTGACGGCTTCTGCCGCGAACGAGGCATAGGCGTCGATGAAATGCAGCGAGCCCTGATCGACATGGTCCGGAGATCCGTAGTGAAAGATGTCCCAGATTACCTGAACACCTGCCGATCGGGCTGCCTCGACCATTGGCGCCCAACTTGACCAGTCATAGGTTCCGGGAGCGGTTTCGATCAAATGCCAACGCAGGCCGTCGCGGATGGTGCGAAGGCCGAGTTCGGCGCAGCCGCGGTAGTCGCCCAGGGCATGCAAATTATGCGAGGTCGCACGAATAAGATCGAGGCGAACGCCGTCCTTGCGCCGGTGCGAGGAGCATTCAAAGCCTGCCATGAAAAAACTGGCGAAGCGCGAAGCTTCCGGAACCGAGGCCTCCGTCTGGCGTCCCACTTCGCTCATTTTTCGAAGTCTCCTTTGGGCAATCGGCTTCGAACTCGGCCGCCTTGTCCGGACCGGGAACCGCGTTGGCGAAATACCGAATTCAGTCGGGCGCGCCCCATGTTCGTTGCTCAGTCCAGCTCGTCCTTGCGTGGCCGGGTAGTGCCGAACCCATTGGTAGAGCCTTTGTTCCGGTGGTGAACTGTCCGGGCGCCGCGTGCAAATGAGGAACAAGGAGGCCCGTCCCAAGTTCGGGGCGATGTACAGCCGCCGTCATCCACTCGAGCGGCTGCTCGGCAACAACAGAGGCATGGGATCACATGACCGTTCAGATTCGACTTTCCGAGATCGACCACGCCAGGCGCGAGGATCGTGGCGACGGCGCTTGGAGCATCGCACCGGACCTGGGTTACTTGCGGCTAGCAATCGTCAATGTCGTGTTCTTCGGCGCACCGGGCAGCGGAGATCGGAACTGGGTGCTGATCGATACCGGGTTGCCGACGTCTCGCAGCAGCATTCTAGCGGTCGCGGAAAAGCGGTTCGGCGTCAACGCACGGCCGGCTGCAATCATCCTGACCCATGGCCATTTCGACCATGTGGGAACGGTTCTAGAACTCGCAAATGGCTGGGACGTGCCTGTCTTCGCCCATCCACTCGAGCACCCCTATTTGGACGGAACCACATCCTATCCGCCACCGGATCCCTGGGTTGGGGGTGGACTGATGGCGCTGCTTTCACCGCTTTTTCCACGCGGGCCAATCGATCTTGGCAGCCGTTTGCAACCCTTGCCCGCCGATGGATCGATCCCCGGAATGCCCGGATGGCAATGGCTGCACACACCCGGACATGCCCCTGGGCATATCTCGCTCTGGCGCGAGCAAGACCGCTCGCTCATCGTAGGAGACGCTTTCATCACCACCGGTCAGGAGTCGGTCTATGAAGTCGCCATTCAGGATCTCGAGATGCACGGTCCGCCGCGCTATTTCACGCCAGACTGGGATGCAGCGGAAAGGTCCGTGAAGCATCTGGCTGCCTTGGGCCCCCAGATGGTCATCAGTGGACACGGTGCGGCTGCTGCGGGAGTGGGCATGCGTCAGGCTCTCGATAATCTGGCTGAGCGATTCAGGGTATTCGCCGTCCCGCCGAAATTGAAATTCGTGCGGGAGCCAGCGTCGCCGATAGCTAGGCCAATCGAGCCGCCATCGTTCTGAATGGCCAGATTGGGCCAAGGCGGGACCATCGGACAGAGTAACTCGGTCCAGCGGAACAAACCCGGCCGGCGACAGTTGGGGCACTCGCTCAGGTGGCGACACCCTGCGAAGTGCCGCGAGGTTCCGCGCCATGGGGAGGCTCAGATGGAAACCCGACGAACGCATGCCTCTAGCCCGCGTTCCCGCAAAGAGAGATTGCAGAGCCGGTGTTCTTGCCATCCAGCCCTAAGTTGACACGCCAACTGCTCTGGATCGTCGGAGGCGCATTCTTGCCCGGTTGCGCGGGGGGAGTGCTCGATCCCCAAGGACCAATTGGTGTCGGTAATCGCACGATCCTTTTGAACTCGCTGGCGGTGATGCTGGTGATCGTTGTTCCCACGCTTGTTGCACTTCTGGCATTCGCCTGGAAGTTCCGCGCCTCGAACAGCAACGCCCGCTATAACCCGGAGTTCACCTATTCGGGACGCGTGGAGTTGATCGTCTGGTCGATCCCGACGCTCACCATCCTGTTCATTGGCGGTCTGATCTACTACGGATCGTATCAGCTCGATCCGCGCAAACCGATCCCTTCTAGCCAGCCGCCGCTCGACATTCAGGTGGTGGCGCTCGACTGGAAATGGCTGTTCCTCTATCCCGAGCAGGGCGTGGGCGCTGTCAATCAACTGGTTATTCCCGCCGGTGTTCCAGTGCGTTTCAAGTTGACCTCGGCCAGCGTGATGAACACGTTCTTCGTGCCCCAGCTTGGCAGCATGGTCTACGTCATGAACGGCATGCAGACCGAATTGCATCTGCAGGCCGACCGCGAGGGCAGCTTTTTCGGCCAGTCGGCGCACTTCAGCGGCGACGGCTTCTCGGATATGAATTTCAGTGTGAGCGCGGTTTCAGCCGATGCCTTCACCCGCTGGGCGTCATCGCTGCGTGGCGGGGGCGGCGTGCTCAATGCCAATGCCTATCGCGAACTCGCCCGGCAAAGCACAAATGTGGCGCCGGCTTCCTTCGGTCATGTCCAGCCTGGGCTGTTCGAAGCGGTCGTTCAGCAGACGCTCCCACCGGGTCCGGGGCCTGCTGAGAGCGCAGCCAGCGGCGAGCCACAGGTGAGCCCAAGGGCATTACCCGCGGCGGCGGCAACGATGACCCATCATCCACAAGGCGCAGAATGACGATGCTGGGCAAGCTCGACTGGTCGGCCGTTCCTTTCGATCAACCCATCCCCCTCGGCGCAGCCCTTGGCGTCTTTCTGGCAGCAGCCGCCGTGCTTGGCTGGATAACGGTGAAGGGGTACTGGCCATATCTGTGGAGCGAGTGGATAAGCTCGGTCGACCACAAGCGCATCGGCGTGATGTACATTGTGCTGGCGATGCTCATGCTTCTTCGTGGTTTTATCGATGCTATCATGATGCGCACACAACAGGTGCTGGCGATTCACGGGCCGGGCTACCTCCCGCCGGAGCATTACGACCAGATCTTTTCCGCGCACGGCACGATCATGATCTTCTTCGCCGCGATGCCGTTCATGATCGGCCTGATGAATTTCGTCGTGCCGCTGCAGCTTGGCGTACGCGATGTCGCTTTTCCGACGCTCAATTCCGTCAGCTTCTGGCTGACGGCTTCCGGAGCCCTGCTGGTCAACATCTCGCTTGTGATCGGCGAGTTCGCGCGCACCGGCTGGCTGCCCTATGCCCCTTTGTCGGAAACCACCTACTCGCCGGGCGTCGGTGTCGATTATTATCTGTGGGCGATCCAGATCTCCGGCGTCGGCACGCTGCTCACCGGTGTCAACCTGGTGACGACCATCCTCAAGATGCGGGCGCCGGGAATGGGCTATCTGCGAATGCCGATGTTCTGCTGGACCTCGCTCGCGTCCAACCTGCTCATTGTCGCAGCCTTCCCGATCCTTACCGCCACGCTCGCAATGCTGACGCTGGACCGGTACCTCGGCTTCCACTTCTTCACCAACGAAGCCGGTGGAAATCAGATGATGTTCGTCAACCTGATCTGGGCGTGGGGCCATCCCGAAGTATACATCCTGGTGCTTCCCGCCTTCGGAATCTTTTCCGAGATTTTCTCGACTTTTTCATCGAAGCCGCTGTTCGGATACCGTTCGATGGTCGCGGCCACGATGTTCATCTGCATCGTCTCGTTCATGGTCTGGCTGCATCACTTCTTCACCATGGGTGCTGGAGCGGACGTTAATGCCGCCTTCGGCATCGCCACGTCGGTCATTGCCGTGGGAACCGGTGTGAAAATCTACAACTGGCTCTTCACCATGTATGGCGGGCGCGTTCGTTTCGACACGCCGATGCTTTGGGCACTGGCTTTCGTGACCACCTTCACCGTCGGCGGCATGACTGGCGTCCTGCTTGCCGTCCCGCCGGCCGACTTCGTGCTACACAATTCCCTTTTCCTCGTCGCGCATTTCCATAACGTCATCATCTCGGGCGTGTTGTTTGGAGCATTCGCCGGCTTCACCTACTGGTTCCCCAAGGCGTTCGGCTTCCGTTTGCACGAAGGCTGGGGAAAGGCGGCATTTTGGGTCACCTTGGCCGGCTACATGCTGGTCTTCGTACCGCTCTATATTGTCGGTCTGCTCGGCATGACGCGGCGCCTGCAACATATCGATATGGACCTTTGGGCACCGTGGCTGGTGGTGGCCGCTTTCGGCGTGGTGGTGATGATCGCCGGCGCGGCGCTGCAGATCACACAGCTTTTCGTTTCGATCCGGCATCGCGACAAGTTTCGCGACGAAACCGGCGACCCGTGGGACGGGCGTTCGCTGGAGTGGTCGACATCTTCTCCTCCTCCTGTCTTCAATTATGCACGGCTGCCTCACGTGGAAGACGAAGAGCCCTACTGGAGCATCAAGCAACGAGGGATCGAACAGAGCTCGGACGAGGAAAAGGCATATGAGCCGATCGAGATGCCTCGCAACAGCCCGACTGGCTTCGTCACCGCCTTCTTCAGCACACTGATCGGCTTCGCGCTGATCTGGCATATATGGTGGCTGGCGATCGTCGGCTTCATCGGCGCCTACGCAACCTTCGTCGTATTCGCCTGGCGCGATCATGGAGACTACGAGATCCCTGTCGACGAGGTCGCCCGCATCGACCATGACCACAAGGCAGCCCAGTTTGCCTGGCTGCGCGGGTGGGAGCGCCCGGCATGAGCGATCATGCATTCTCCAGCGTCGGCACCCAGGCACGGGACCCGTATCGGCTCAATCACACCGGTCGGCACGCGGTGCGCTCTGCGACCGGCCACGGAGAAGGCGGCCCGGCCTCAAAGTTCGTCACAGTGACTTACGGCTTCTGGATCTTTCTCCTGTCCGACATCATCATGTTCTCGGCATTTTTCGCCGCCTACGCCGTGCTCGCCAAGGCAACCGCCGGCGGACCGACAGGCAAGGATCTGTTCGAACCGACACGCGTTGCGGTCCAGACGGGCCTTCTGCTCACTTCGAGCTTCACCGGCGGCGTGGCAACACTCGCCACCCTTCGCAGATCAATGGCTGCCACGCAGTTCTGGCTTCTCGTCACGGGGTTGCTCGGGGCAGCGTTCCTGTTCCTGGAACTGCAGGAGTTCGCGGCAATGATCGGCGAGCAGGCAGGCCCCTCGCGCAGCGCATTTCTTTCTGCCTTCTTTGCGCTCGTTGGCTGCCACGGTGCCCACGTCGGTCTCGGCCTGCTTTGGCTGGGAACGATGATGGCGCAGCTGTGGGTCAAGGGCTTTCGGCCCGACATCTTGCGGCGGCTCCACTGCTTCGGGCTCTTCTGGCACACCCTCGACATCATCTGGGTTGCCATCTTCACCCTGGTCTATCTGCTGGGAGCATCGTCATGACCGAGATCGAGAGCAAGACCGGCGAGTTGCAGGACCGCCGCGATTCAGCGCCGGGCGAGGAACACATAAGCGAGCACGAAACCGCTGGGGGCCTCTCGGGCTATGTGCTCGGCTTCGGCCTGGCCATTCTGCTCACGATCGCGTCATTCCTGGCGGCGCGAACCGATCTGATTTACCAGCCCGCGGTCATCTCGGCCCTGGTGGTGCTCGCTGTTGCGCAGATGGGCGTGCATCTTGTCTTCTTTCTGCACCTGACCACCGGGCCGGACAACACCAACAACATCCTGGCCCTGGCCTTCGGCGTGCTGATTGTCGCGCTGGTGGTTCTGGGCTCTATCTGGATCATGGCCCATCTGAATGAAAACATGGCTGCCATGACACCCCATCAAGCCGGAACGATGCCTTGAACGCTGCCCTGCGAACGCACGGCCGCCCACAGTGCACCATTCGCACCGATGGCCCGAGCCAAGCTGCGGCGGCAACGCTGAGATGATACTAGGCAGTGAACTCATAAATTGGGGAGACTGGGATCGGTGGGAAACGGGCGCTCCGGACTTCCTGTACTGGGCGGCTTTGATAGGCGCCATGGTCGTCGAGGTCTGGCGATCCTTATTTCAATCGCACTCAGTCGCGGTAGCGCAGCCTTTCCAGCGCGAGTGCGAAAGCCGGCGAGTGTTGGCGCCGGCTTGGATAATACAGGTGATAGCCCGGCCGAAGGGGGCACCAGTCCTCAAGAACGCGCACTAGGCGACCCTGTTCGAGTAGGTAGGTCACTAGATCCTCGGGCAGATAGGCGAGCCCGAACCCTTCAAGGCTGGCCTGGCAGATCATCGCGAGGGTGTTGAAGGCGGCGTGTCCGTGAACGCGCACCTTCAATTCCCGCCCCTCCTTGCGAAACTCCCACGGTGCAAAGCCGCCTGTGGGCAGTCGCAGGGGTATGCATGCATGATCGGCAAGATCTTCAGGCGTGACCGGACGGGAGCGGCTTACAAAGTATGAAGGCGCTACCACAACCGCCATGCGGAAGTCTGGCCCAATGCGCGCCGAGATCATGTCCTTATCCACCTGTTCGCCGAGCCGTACACCCGCATCGAAGCGATCGGCCGCAATGTCAGCCAAGCCGTAGTCGTGGATAATCTCGACCCTGATGTCGGGATAGTCGCGCATGAGCCCGACCATGGCGGGCCAGATGATGGTCTCGCCGGCATGCTCCACGGTGGTGATCCGGACTGTACCGGCCGGCTTGTCGCGCAGGGCGCTGAGGGCGGCAATCTCGCTTGCGATCTCATCTAACTTGGGAGCGATGCTTCGAAACAGGCGATCCCCCGCTTCGGTTAGCGAGACGCTGCGGGTCGTGCGGGTCAGCAGCCGAAGGCCGAGGCGTTCTTCCATCGTCCGGATCGAATAGCTCAGGGCAGACTGCGACACGCCGAGCATGGCGGCCGCCTTGGTGAAACTGCGCTCGCGGGCGACGGCGATGAAGGTCAGGAAGTCATCCAGACTGTCGCGACGCATTCATCAATCCTACTTCTAAGCCCATGCAGATTATACCACCTAATTGCATGTCGCTAAAGGAGCTAACTTCCTGACTCAAGGCCAGACGGTCAACCGGAGCAACTCTCCGCGCATTGCCTACCGTCCCACTGGCCCACTGAAGGAGAACAATATGAAGAAGGTAATCGTGGGCGCGCTCGCCGCCCTCACCATGATCGTGAGCCCGGCCGCCTTTGCTCAGCAAGCGACGGGCGTCGCTCCCCGCGCCTACATGATCGGCAGCTATGACATCAAGGATCAGGCGGTGTTTCAGCAGTACATCGAAGCGGCGTCGCCGCTCGTCACCAAGTATGGCGGCCGCGTGATCGTCTACAATCCCAATGTCACTGCCATCGAAGGAAGCTCGAGATCGGTGATCGCCATCGCCGAGTTCCCGAGCCTTGCTGACGCCAAGCGCTACTACAACTCGCCGGAATACACAGCGGCCCGGCAGTTTTTTACCAGGTCGACCGAAGGATTTCGCATCATCACCGAAGGCGCCGGCCTTCCGCAGTGACGCAGTCCGCCGGCGGATGGATCAACATGGGGATCAGTCCCTGCTGGCCATCGCGTCCAAATCCGGGCCGAGCTGCGGCCTAGAGAACAGGAGCCCAAAATGAGTGTTTGGTTCATCACCGGCGCAGGCCGGGGCCTCGGTCTGGATATCGCCAAGGCCGCATTGGCGGCGGGCCACAAGGTGGTGGCAACCGGCCGCAACACGGAAAAAGTCGCAAGGGCCGTGGGAAACGCCGAGAACCTCCTTATCGTCAAGCTGGACGTGACGAGCGCGGCCGACGCCGAAGCCGCTGCCCAGGCCACGTTTGACCGGTTTGGCCGCATCGACGTGCTGGTCAACAATGCGGCGAGTTTCTTTGCCGGGTACTTCGAAGAGTTGACCGCCGAACAGATGCAACTGCAGCTCAGCACCAGCCTCGTCGGACCCATGAATGTGACGCGGGCCTTTCTGCCAGCGATGCGCAAGCAGCGGTCCGGCAGGGTCATTTCGATCTCCTCGACGGCCGGGCTAATGGGTTTCGAGTTCTGCACGGCCTATTCAGCCTCGAAGTTCGGCCTCGACGGCTGGATGGAGGCGCTGCAGACCGAAGTCGTGCCGTTCGGCATCGAGACGATGATCGTGAACCCGGGCTTCTTCCGCACCGAGCTTCTCACGGAAGAGTCGACCAACTATGCCGCCCCCTCCGTCGAGGACTACCATGAGCGGCGGACGGCGCAGATCGCCTTCTGGCGCTCTCAGAACGGCAAGCAGGGGGGTGATCCGGCCAAGCTCGCGCGCGCCCTGATCACGCTCACGTCTGGGGACGTGCTCCCCCAGCGTTTCCTTGCCGGTACTGACGCCATTGCGACGGCAGAGCAGAAGATTGCCATTCTGCAGCAGCAGATCGGTGCCTATCGCGAGCTCTCGAGTTCCCTCGCCATGGACGAGAACGGCCGCAACTAACGACCCCTGCGGAACATCCGGACTTGCGGTACTGGTGGCTGAACACCACTGGCACTGCAATTCCGAGGTGAAGACTCGTGGCTGCGGCACTCCCATTGTCGTGCCGCCGCCGGATGGAGAGAAAAGGCTAGTCAGATCTCGTGCTTTGGCTGAGCTGCACGTATGGCATCAAGCGCTAAGCGAACGGCGTCGACGCCAGAGACGCCGGGCGGGATCGGCCTGAAAATCAGGCGGCCGTTCCGGTACTCCAGGCCCAACGCCTTGCTGTTCCGCCATTGGGACGCCGACGGCTTGTTCCGAAGGGTGATCGCGATGGCCTCGGGACCCAAATCGACTTTGCCGATGCCCAGTTCCGACGCTGCTATTCGCAACCTGGTAAATTCCAGCAAAAGGGCTACTTCGCCAGGCATGTCTCCAAAGCGGTCCTCGAGCTCTTCGCTGAATGTATCGAGGTCCGGCTCCGAACGGATGCGGGAGAGCCGCGCATAGAGGCCAACACGCACCGTAGGCTCTTCGACATAGCTCTTGGGAAAAGCGCCCTTTCCCGAACCGTTGATCTCGGCAAGTTGCTTGTCGAAGTCGGCCCCTCCGCCAGCCGCCGAGACCGCCCGCTCCAGCAAGTGCTCGTACAAGCCCACTCCGATCAGCTTCATATGCCCGGCCTGGTCTTCTCCGAAAAGATCTCCGGCGCCACGCAGGTCGAGGTCCCTTTGACTGATTGCCAGGCCGGAGCCGAGCCGATCGAGCGCAAGCATCGTCGAAAGCCGGGCCCTGGTGCTGTCGGCCAGTTCAACGCCAGGCTGGGTCAGAAGAAACGCAACAGCCTGCACCGCCCCCCTTCCGACCCGGCCCCGCAGCTGGTGCAACTGCGCCAGACCGAACCGGTCGGGGCGCCAAACGATGATGGTGTTGGCCCGCGGCACATCGAGGCCGCTCTCGATGATGTCGGTGCTCAACAAAATGTCGCCATCACCGTCGGCGAATCCGACCATGACTTCGTCCAGCTGTCTCCCCTTCATTTCACCATGCGCCGTCTTGACCTCGAGTTCCGGCACCAGTCTGTTCAGCTGGTCACAGGCCGGGGCAATATCCTCGATCCGCGGGATCACGAAAAAGCTCTGTCCACCCCGGTGAAATTCACGCAGAAGGGCCGCGCGCACCGATGCTGGATCGAACGCTGCCAAGATCGTGCGAACGGGACGTCTTTTGGCGGGCGGAGAGTTTAGAACGCTGACGTCCTGGATACCCGACAACGCCGATTGCAGCGTCCGGGGTATCGGTGTGGCGCTCATGCTCAGCGTATGGAGGCGAGGCGCCATGGTCCGCAGGGCCCGCTTCAACTTGACCCCGAACCGGTGCTCCTCGTCGATCACCAGCAGTCCAAGATTGGCGAAGGTGACGCTCCTGGACGCCAAGGCCTGGGTACCCACAACGACCGCAACCTGGCCGCTCCGCAGACCCTCTTTTGCCGCTCTCGCGTCCGCTGCCCCGACCATTCTTGAAAGGTGGGCGACCTGCAGGCCGGTTCCTGCGAAGCGGCGGCTGAACGTCTCATAGTGCTGCCGTGCCAACACCGTTGTCGGAGCTATGATAGCAACCTGTTTCCCGCAGAGAGCGGCGGCGGCGCAAGCACGCAGGGCGACCTCTGTCTTGCCGAAGCCGACATCGCCGCAGACGAGCCGGTTCATTGTCCTTCCGGAGGAAAGGTCATCGAGCACAGCGAGGATGGCGGCCGCTTGGTCGGGCGTCTCCGTATAGGGAAATTTCGCCGCAAAACGAGCCAAGTCCGTGCGGGAGGGCTTCATGATCTCGGCAGGCTGGCTGGACCTGATTTTGGCAAGACCCAAGAGGCGCTTGGCCAGCCTGTCGATCTCGCGCAACGCAGCTTCGCGTCGCTTCGGCCAGCCCTCGCCGTTGAGGCGATCAAGGGACACTGCCTCCGGTTCCGAGCCGTAGCGCCATATTCGTCCAAAGTCGTCGACCGGAACCAGCAAGGAAGCCCCGCCATGATATTCGAGCCTGACGACATCCTGTTGCTGGCCAGCCAACTCGACCTGTTCGACCGCGGCGAGCACGCCCAGGCCATGGTCTTCATGGACGACGACATCGCCAATGCGCAACTCGGGTTCGAGTATGCCCGTGGTCGCGCTCCCGTTCGCCTTCAACGCGGGACCAAACAGGTCGGATGCGGCGACCAAGGCGATATTGGATTGCGCGTCGACAAACCCTTCGTCGAGGACGAATTCAGCCTTGAGAAGAGAGCCCCTTGCGGCCGAAAGTATTTGCGGCAAGTCGGCCGCTTCCTCTGCCCGCCGGCCTAGTCTCCTATCGAGCAGGCGATCTGCTCGCTGCAATTCAGAGGCATCGCCGGTGAACACTACTCTGACTCCGGCGCTCGTCTGCCTTGTGACGAATTCCGCGAAATCATGCCCGGGTCGGGCCTGGCGGAAGAATTTGGGAACTCCCACGGCAGAAACGGCAAGTCTCACGCAGCAGCGGTTAAGCAGAGCAGCGTCCCACTCTTCACGGGATAGGTAAAATCGTCCCGGCAAAGGTTTTTTCGTTCCGGCTGCCTCCTGCCTGGCACGACGTGCATCCTCGACCAGATCCAGAATTCTGCCGAGCGGCTGCCCGTCGGTCCCTTCAAGGAAGGAGATCGAGGCGCTGGAAGCCGCATCGAAGACGGATGGCATAGCGCCATACGATGCGACCAGGCGCTCTTCCATCGACGTCGCGCGCATCGCTGTCAGCTCAGGATGCTCACCAGCTTTAAAGATCAGCTCGGATGCCGGTCCGACCGTAACCGAGTCTCGAACCTGATCGCTGAGCTGACTGAGCGGGTCGTAGGTCTTGAGCTGGCCGATGCAGGCATCGGGACCAACGATGATGCGAACGGGGCCATCCGCGCCAGCAGGGAAAATATCGATGAGATCGCCCCGAAAGGCTATCTCACCCGGTTCGTCGACCCTCTCGTCGACGACATAGCCAATGGCTTCGGACCTGGTTCTGAAATCGTCACGGTCGAGCTTTTGGCCTACCTCCAGAATTGTGAAACCGCCAGCGATGACGGGAGCAGGCGGCACCCGCTGCAGAATGGCTTCGAGCGACATTACAGCGATGCGCGGGCGATCCGGCTTCGTTGCGATCTCATGCAACGCACGAAGCCTTCGCCCCATATTGGCACGTGTGGGCCACACCCTGTCGTAGGGCAGGCAATCCCAGGACGGCAGCAAGATGATATCCGCGTCAGGCAGGAACTGACGCAAGGCGCCGGCGATCTCCTCGGCACTGCGTTCCGAGGGAGCTATATGGACGATGTGCTTATCCCGACTGGTCTCCAGGCCACGGGCCAGCGCTACCGCGATTGCTGAGGATGGCGGTCCGCCATGCTCTATCGCAAACCCGCTGTCATCCGTGTGATCGATTTGTTCGACATCCGTCCGCGAAATATGCCTGTTCACTGAAATCTCACCTTGCCATTGAGACAACGTCAGCGGAGCCACCCCGTTCCTGGTGGCGCATCAAAGAGTTCCAGGACTGGCTGCGGGTGCAGCCCTTGAAATTGGGGGGAGCGACTGGGTCAAAGCTGCGCCGTGATCGGCGAACTCCTGGGGCTGGCTGCCCAGCGGGACAATTTCTAACCGAGCCTATGTCATAGGTTAATGCATTGCTGCCTGGCTCACCTATGGCTGTCCTAAAAAACTGGTGCTTGGATCATTCCGGGATCTTCAACCACCCTCGACGCTGGCAAAACGCCCCAGGCACGGGACCATGCCGCACGGCGGCGCCTTCTGCCGCCGCGCATATGTCCCCATGCCAATCGGAACTTTTGGCGCGGATAATAGTTCGATCACCAACATCAGCCAGGTAGTCAATTTGTTCCCCACCTCATCCTCGGATGTACTCATTCGCAAGCTTCAGACCATCTCGGATCTTCGAGAGGCCGACATCGGCGTTCTGAAAGGCATTCCGATCCAGGAGAAGGAATATTCGGCCAACCACGATCTGGTGCGTGAGGGCGACCGTCCTGTTTACTCGTTTATCGTTCTTGATGGCTTGGTCGGTTCCACCAAACATACGGGCGAAGGAAAGCGACAAATCACATCATTCTTCGTCGCTGGCGACATTCCTGATCTGCATGGGCTGCATCTGTCGGTCATGGATTGTAACTTCTCGACCCTTACGCCGGCCCGAGTAGGTTTCATGCGGCATGACACTCTGCGTGCCGTTTGCGACCAGCACCCTCGCATCGCCACCGCTTTTTGGCGGTCGACGTTGATAGATGCCGCGATTTATAGGGAGTGGGTCATCAATGTGGGAAGACGCGAGGCATACACCCGCATGGCTCACATCCTGTGCGAACTGATTTTTCGCTTGCGCTCTATGGGGCGCATTGAGGATCACGTGGCGGATATTCCCATTACACAGGCGGCCCTTGGCGATGCACTGGGTTTGTCCACGGTCCACGTCAACCGGATGCTCCAGGAACTACGACGCAGAGGCCTCATTGCCACCTCGGGATCAAAAGTTCACGCACTGGACTGGGCTGGCCTCACTCACGCAGGAGATTTCGACACGACCTACCTGCACCAAAGGGACCCCGCAGATTAGCAGTGACGGAAGCTCTCCGATGGCACGATTTTTCTTCGACAGCGGCGATGGCGATCTCATCTTCGAGGACGAAATAGGTGTCGAATGCGCTGGCCTCGAAGAGGTCCGCCGCGCGGGATTCGAGGGCCTTGTCGACCTCACGAGAGAGTCACTGAAGAGCGTCGACGGGCAGCAATTGTTTATCGAAGTGCGCGATGAAAATGGCGCCAAGATTTTGCGGCTGAGCCTCTCGCTTCGGGTAAAATCGAACGTATAAATTTGCACTCTACGCGCAGCGTTAGGCGAGCGGACTGGGACTGCAAACATCCACTGGCATGTCGTGTCTCAAAACCAGGGCCACTTTTGAGCGACATGCATTAACCCATAGATTGTGCCTCGATTCGCCTCGATTTGTGTACAGGACGGGGAACCATCAAAGAGCCGCCGAGTTCGTCCAACGGACAAGCTCGGAATCTAACATGGAAGAAATCGGCAAGGCACAACAAAAGGTCATAGCCCGCCTCATACGGGAGTGGATTTCATCGGACGCCAATCGTCGCCAGCTTCGCCAGTTGCTGGATCTGCCGACAGATGCGGACATGCCCAGCGAGCATCGGTCATTGCTTGACGAACTCGACCGAAAGCTCAACCAATGAGCGCCCCTGCTTTCGGGAGGGCTTCCGAGTGGATGCGAGCCGGTGGCGAGGGAAAGGAGCTGAGGTCGACATCTGGTTGAGGCCGCCGACATTTGACCCAAGCAGACGCGAACGCTTTACGCCGGACGGCGCCGATTGGCCGAAGAAAGAATGTTCGGTGGTTTCGTGGAGCCGCGGTCCGATTCCTAGAGGTGAGTTTCTGCACCTTGCTGCGCGTTTAAAAGTTGAGAAACGGCAGTTATGATCTGCGGCAGAAAAAAGGGCTTGGTGATCATTATGCTGTTGGGCACACCTTCCGCTCCCCAGTGTACCGCGCTGTCGCCACTGATATAGACAACCGGGATGGTCGAGTTGGACCTTCGCAAGTGCCGAGCGACCTCCCACCCCGACTGTCCTGCTCCCAGACGGATGTCCGTGAGCACGGCCTTGAACTTGGTCGGATCGGGGTCGAAAGCCGCCAGCGCCTCGGCGGCACTCCGAGTGCCGACGACCTGGAAGCCGGCCTCCTCCAAAGCTGACTCGAGGTCGAGCAGGATCATTGTCTCATCTTCGACGATCAGAACAGCACCTTCGCTCATCCGGAATCTCCCCAAGCCGCCATCGCTAATACGAGTTCGGCGTCAACTTGGTTCCATCTGACGCGCAGCAGCCTGTTGGTATCGAAGCTCTACGCTGCCTCGATTGCGCGGCGGACTTGTGACGTGGGGAAGCCACCCTGGAAAAGGCCGACACCGGCTTAGCTGCTTCGACAGCCTTGGACAATGAGGCTGAATTACAGGCTGCAGCCGACGCTGAACCGTTGCCGGCAAGGTCGCTTTGATCAAGCGTTCTCCTGATCTTCAGAAGCTTGCTGGATTTGCGTCATCACCTTTTGGGGATCGACATTCTCGGCGAGTTCCGGCAGCTCTTTGTCGGCCGGGGTCGAGATATTCAGACGCGCCGTCAAGGCAGCCACCATCTCGATCAGCCGCGTGGTTTCATGTTCGTTCAGAAGGCTGATCTGCAAATCCAGTTCGGCTCGCCGCTCGCTGTGTGCGGCCATTCTGTTCTGATTGATCAGCACGAAAGTAGACAGGAAGATTGCCTCAACCGAGGCGACCATGGCCAGGATCACGAAAGTCGGGTCCCAGGCTGGGACGGCTGGTATCGCGCCAAGGTTCGCGAGGACCCAGACGACAAGAATTGCAAGGTGCAGATAGACGAAAGTCATGCTTCCCGCGAAGCGCGAAACGGCGCCGGCGACCCACGCTTGAACGCCTTGGTGCTCCTCTTGCTGTCGCCTGTGCTCCACCAGGGCCTGTATGTTCTGGTGGAGCACCGACTGCATGTCGGCTGGACGTTGGTCGCTCATTTGAAAGCCCCGTTTGGAGATCATTCCGTGCAAGCGGCGTCGCTTATCGCCGGTGGCTCCCGCGAGGCCGGATCTGCCTTGAACTCGTCGGCACACGACTTGGGTCGCTGCCCACGGCCCGCTTGGAACAAGGCGTGCCGTCCTGCAATAGTGTGCACCATGCCGACCACTGCTTGGGGGGCGCTCTGATGAACCATATGGCCGGCGCCCGGAACCACCTCAAGGAGAGACCCACCGACTTCCGCGTGCAAGCGTCGTGCATCGCGTTGCGCGTCGAACAACCGATCCCCGGATCCCGCCATGATGCCGGTGGGCACGGCAATGTCCCTATAGTTGGCCTTTCCCAACAGGGACGCGGCCAGCATCGATGCTGTCTCCAGAGAAACCGCCCGCAGTTGGGAAGGGCGGCTGGCGACATCTTTGGCGAGTGCGGCGAACTCGCTGGCGACGATGGCGGGTTTAAAGATCTTCTCCATTGCCCAATGCCAAGCAAGCCTTACAAGCGGCGGCAGCAAGGTGTGACGAAACGCGGTGCCGATCACAGGCAGTGCAGGGAGTGCGGCCAGTGCAAGATCCAGCCGCGGTGGCGGATAGTAATAGCCCGAGACCAGCACGATGCCGACGACCGATTGAGAATGCCTGCGCGCCAGTTCGAGGGCGATCCAAGCTCCCCAGGAATGTCCAAGCACGAGGTATTTCTCTATACCCAGCCCGCAGGCCGCGGCATGTATAAGGTCGGCTTGGTCGCGAGCGGACCAACGCCGGCCGCGCGGCCGTGAGCTTCGCCCAAAACCGGGACGATCAAATGCAAGCACCCGGTAGGTCTTTGCCGCCTCATCGAAGATGCCGCTCGACTTGAAATCCTCCGCCATGGATCCATTGCCATGCAGGAGAAGCAGCGGCATGCCGGTTCCGGCTTCGATAAAATGCAGGCGCACACCATAGATCTCCATCACACGTCCGCACGCCCGGCCGGCAATCGCACGTTTGGCGCGGATGGCGTTGTATGCCGCCAGCGCCGCCAACGAGGCCGCGAGCAACCCGGTCGCGAGTTTCGGTCCATCTCTGTCGAACGCCATGCACGTGCCTGTTGGAAACCATCTGCCGACCCCAACTCTCGGGGCGAAAGCTTGTTCCGCCAGACAAGACAACGCTGTACAGCCGGCTCAAGCGGCTAAAGTAGGCCTTCTCCATTGAGTTGGGACCGTTAAGCCTGGGCAGCGCTGCTGCCTCCCATTTTCCAATCACCCTGCCAACGTGCGCGCACGGCAATCATCAGCATGGCCGCTTCCGTCATCCCGGTCTGGAAAAGTCTGACCAGCTCTCTCGCGATGGATTCTGCCGCGGTAGTGTCCGACGAAATCTCAAATTCCTGACACAGCGCGTCGAAGACCGACCGAAGCGTTTTCAGGTCGTCTGGATAGAGAGCGTCCGTATTCGTAAGAATGGGTCGGTCAAGCATCAAACGTCTCCAAACGAGTGAAGTGTGGTTCGGGCACCCAGCCAGCGGGAGCTCGTCAAGTGCCCGCTGGTTTCCCCTTTATCCGCCACAGCGCGCCAAGCTGTCATTAACCTATGACCGGTGCGGCGTGTTCGGCTGACCGGCCCGCCAAAGAAACTGCCGTCCTGCGGGGAACTCTTGGCCGCAGACTGCATTTAAGTCCGGGCAAAACGGGGGCGAAATGGGGGCCACTTCGATCAATCGGCGATCTGAACTGCAGCGCTTCGAGCTTTTGGCAGCGCTGGGCGACCGTATTCGCGAGATTACGGATCCCGCAGAACTGGCCTACGCAGCCGCGGAACTGCTGGGGAACCATTTTGGCATCAGCCGAGCCGGATACGGCACGATCGATCTAGAGAAAGAAACGATCACCATTGAAAGGGACTGGAACGCGCCAGGCATCAAAAGCCTGGCTGGGACGCTGAATTTCAGGAACTACGGCTCGTATATCGAGGATTTGAAGCGAGGCGAAACCGTTGTCTTTGAAAACGCCGAGGCAGATCCGCGAACCAGCAGCCATGCGGAGGCACTCAAAGCCATCAGCGCCCAATCCGTCATCAACATGCCCGTTACCGAGCATGGCGGGCTGGTGGCGCTGTTATACCTGAACCACTCCGCGCCCAGACGCTGGGCGACGGAGGAAGTAGCCCTCATTTCGGCAGTCGCGGACCGGACGCGTACGGCGATAGAACGCCTTCGCGCCGAACTGGCCCTGCGTGAGAACGCCGAACGCCTTGCTTTTCTCGACCGCCTCGGCAGGGAGATAGCCCTCGCGGCCGACGCCGATGCTGTCATGCAGATCACCACTCGGCTCCTCGGCGAACATCTTGGCGTCTCGATTTGCGCCTATGCCGACATGGAGCAGGACCAAGACCATTTCACCATCCGCGGCGATTGGAGCGCACCTGGCTCGCCCAGCATCAGGGGATATTACAGTCTTGCCGATTTCGGTCGCCTGGCTGTCACCAACCTCAGCGCCAACAAGCCGCTTATCATCAACAACAACCTTGAGGAAATTGCTCCCGAGGAAGCGAAGACCTTTCAGGATATCGGGATAACGGCAACCATCTGTATGCCTTTGGTCAAACAAGGCCGACTGACTGCCCTGATGGCCATCCACGACAAGCAGCGCCACGTCTGGTCGCAACGCGAACTGTCCTTGCTGACCGAGGTGACGGAGCGGTCCTGGGCTCACATCGAGCGCGTTCGCTCGGAACAGGCGGCACGGGCCAGCGAGGAGAGGCTGAGGCTTGCCACCGACGCGGCCGCTATTGGCACCTGGGATTACGATCCGATCAGCGGAGTGCTGCGTTGGGACGACCGGTGCAAAGCCCTTTTTGGTTTGCCGCCGGACGCGGAGGTGACATATGAAAGCGCCTTCCTGGCGGGCCTCCACCCGGAAGATCGCGCACGGGCCGACGAGGCCGTACGCCAGTCGCTCGCGCCAGGCACCCCCTCCCGCTACGACATCGAATACCGGACGATCGGCCTTCGGGATGGCAAGGAGCGCTGGATTGCCGCAACGGGGGAAGCGCTTTTCCAGTCCGGCCGTGCGATCCGCTTCATCGGCACCGTGGTCGACGTCACCGCGCGAAAGCGGGTGGAGCATCAGCTTCAGTTGATGAACGCCACTGCGGCAGCCGTGGCGGCCGAGCTTGACGTAGAGCGAATTGTCCAGACGGTAACCGATGCCGGCGTGGTGCTGTCGGGCGCACAATTCGGAGCTTTCTTCTACAATGTGATCGACGACAAGGGCGACAGCTATGTGCTCTACGCCCTGTCGGGGGCACCTCGTTCTGCTTTCGAAAACTTTCCCATGCCGCGCAACACCGCGGTGTTCGAGCCCACTTTCCGCGGAACAAGCGTGGTGCGTTCCGACGATATCCTCACCGATCCGCGCTACGGCAAGAACTGGCCCCGCAAGGGAATGCCGGAGGGCCATCTACCGGTGCGTTCCTATCTCGCCGTGCCGGTCGTCTCGCGTTCGGGCGAGGTCCTGGGCGGCCTCTTCCTTGGTCATTCAGAGACCGGCGTGTTCGCCGAACAGCAAGAAGCGGCCTTGCTGGGGCTTGCCGGCCATGCCGCGACGGCCATCGACAACTCCCGGCTGTTCAAGGCGCTGCAGACACTCAACGGCACGCTCGAACAACGTGTCAAAGATGAAGTTGCGGAACGCGCCAGAGCAGAAGAGCACCTGCGCCAAGCCCAGAAGATGGAAGCTGTCGGACAGCTCACCGGTGGCATCGCGCACGACTTCAACAATATGCTGGCCGTCATCATCGGCGGCCTGAACCTTGTGCAGCGCAAGCTCAGAAACGGCGATACCAACGTCCACCAATTCGTAACCGGCGCGATCGATGGAGCACAACGTGCCGCAGAACTTACCAGGCGACTGCTCGCCTTTTCCCGCCAGCAACCACTGGCGCCGAAGCGGCTGAATCCAAATCGCCTCGTCTCCGGTATGAGCGAATTGCTGAACCGGACGCTTGGCGAGACCATCCAGATCGAGACCGTGCTCGCTGCGGGCCTATGGCATGTCGAGGCCGACGCAGGGCAATTGGAAAGCGCGCTGCTCAACCTTTGCGTCAACGCAAGGGATGCCATGCCTGCTGGCGGCAAGCTGACGATCGAGACATCAAACGCCCACGTCGACGATCGCTATGCCAGGGAGAACGCGATCCCCTCCGGCCAGTATGTGATGATAGCGGTCACCGATACAGGAACGGGCATGACTGCTGATGTTGTCGCAAGAGCCTTCGATCCGTTCTTCACCACCAAGGGGGTCGGCAAAGGCACCGGGCTGGGACTCAGCCAAGTCTATGGGTTTGTTCGCCAGTCCGGCGGCAGTGTGAAGATCTATTCCGAGCAGGGCATTGGAACCACCTTGAAAATATATTTGCCGCGCTCGCACCATGGCGTGCTCGACAGCCAAATCGACGTCGTGGCAGGCGAGCACCCCGGCTGTGCAGACGAGATCATCATGGTTGTCGAGGATGAAGATCGCGTCCGGCTGATGGCCGCGGAAGCGCTGCGGGAACTGGGCTACTCTGTGCTGGAAATGCAAGGTCCACGCGAAGCGCTGGTGGCCGTCGAAAGCGGGCAAGTGCCGTCGCTTCTGTTCACCGACGTGGTGATGCCGGAGATGTCGGGCCGGGAGCTGGTGGATCAGGTCAAGACAATGCACCCGTCGCTAAAAGTGCTCTACACCACCGGCTACACACGAAATGCGATTGTCCACAACGGCACGCTCGATTTCGGAACCGAACTTTTGACCAAGCCCTACACGATCGACGAATTGGCAGAGAAAGTCCGGAAGGTGCTGGATCGAAAGTGAACGGGCAACAGCCCGCGACGCTCGCCCCGTGACCGAACACGCCGTTTGCCGCGTGGGTGTGCAGCGAAAAGGGCCGGACACCGACATCATATTGACATGGCCCGGCTTCACTTTTCCGAGCCAGTATCCCTCCAGATTTTGTCGACCTCTTGCCCATCCGCGGCCTTGCTCATTGCCGTGATGGCGCAGCACGATCGAAATCTCGTTGCCGCCGGTCGCCAGTCGGAGAATCCCAGCGAGAAATAAATGCCGCCTCTGGCTCCCTGCGATGCTCAACACTGAAGCTGCCGTAAAAATGCTCGCTGGCCGATGGCCGGATGGAACAATCATCTTGCGGGGATGTTCGGATGATCTAACCGGAGAGATGTCCATGTTCATGCACAACAAGCGCCTGCAGTACACCGTTCGCGTCTCGGAGCCGAATCCTCGCCTGGCCTGCATGATCATGGAACAGTTCGGCGGCGCCGATGGCGAGCTTGCAGCGGCCATGCGCTATTTCACGCAAGGGCTTGGCGAGGACGATCTTGGCCGTCGCGACATGTTGCTCGATATTGCGACCGAAGAACTCAGCCATCTCGAAGTGGTGGGATCAATCGTCACCATGCTCAACAAGGGGCTCAAGGCACAGCTGGCCGAGGGCCAAATGAAGGAAGCCGACCTTTACCTAATGATCGGCGCCAGCGGCACAACAGCCAAGGAATCAATTCTGTTCGGCGGCGCTCCCGCGCTGTGCGACTCAGCCGGCGTTCCCTGGACCGCGGCCTATGTCGACTCGCGCGGTGAACCTACGGTGGATTTGCGGTCGAATATCGCCGCCGAAGCCCGCGCCAAGATCGTTTACGAACGCCTTATCAACATCACCGACGACCCGGGAATCAAGGACGCGCTCGGCTTCCTGATGACGCGCGAGATCGCGCACCAGAAGTCGTTTGAGAAAGCACTTTACGCGATCGAAAACAATTTCCCTTCCGGCAAGCTCCCAGGCGTAGAGAAGTACGCCAGCATGTACGTCAACACCTCTCAAGGCGACGGCGATGTCGCTGGCCCATGGAATTCCGGCGAAGAGTGGGATCGGATCGATGACCTTGAAGAGGTGATGCCCGTCGACGGTGGAGACGGCCTTGCAACTGTCAAGCTGGGGGCCAAAGACATGAAGGTGGTGGCCAGGATGGCCGACCGTACGCTTTCCGATCCGGCTTCCGATCCGACAACAGGCGCTGATCTAGGGGCTGGCCCGGGAGCTGGCCGTACCAAGAACGCCGATTTTGGCGGCGCGGCAAGCATTCAGGAGGCCCCGGCCGTGGCAGAGGCTGCTGTCAAACGCGCACGTAGGCGTTAGCACAGAGCCGACATCATTGCGGGCATCTATGTTCCGCGATGCGGCCGGAAGCTAACACCGACGAAGGCAGGGCATCCGACCAGCAACGGACTGGCCGGAGCGCTCGCATCGACATCTGTGCTGAATGTGGGTGAAGCAACCATGGCCACCGCCGCACCACGATCAGATTCGGAGCGTGCGGGCCAGCCGGATAAGGTCCGTCCCGACGGTTGCGAGAACCGGTGCATCGTGACAATCGGAGCATCGGCCGGCGGCGTCGACGCGCTGAAGAGACTTGTCCGCGATCTTTCGCCGGACATCCCGGCGGCTCTCCTCGTCGTACAGCACGTTGGTCCCACGAGTTACCTCGGCGACATTCTCGGTCGCGCTGCCAACATGCCCGTTGCAAATGCCTCCAACGGCATGAAGGTTAAAAACGGGCACATCTTCGTTGCACCGCCCGGAGCTCACCTTCTGTTACATGACGATCATATGCTGCTGCGGCGCGGGCCGCGCGAGAACCTGGCGCGCCCCGCCATCGACCCCCTGTTTCGATCGGCGGCCTGCAGCTTTGGCGGCAGCGTGATCGGCGTCGTGCTCACAGGCAGCCTCTCCGACGGCACCGCCGGCCTGCACGCAATCAAGATGTGCGGAGGCGTCAGCGTAGTCCAGGACCCCGGCGACGCTGCGGTACCCGACATGCCGCTGAGCGCCTTGCAGAATGTGGAAATCGACCATTGCGTCCCTCTGTCCGAAATGGCTGGCCTGTTGCACAGGCTTGCTTCCGAAATCGCAGGACCGACACCAGAAATCCCGTCCGGCATCCGCCTTGAGGCAGCGATTGCAGCTCAGGAGCACAGCACAATGGAACTGACCGAAGGCCAGCTTGGCGCCCCCTCGACATTTGTCTGCCCCGAATGTCATGGCCCCCTATGGGAGATAGAAGACGGGCCGATTACCCGTTACCGCTGCCACACCGGACATGCGTTCGGAGCGGACGTTTTAATGCAGGCCCAGGCTGACGATGCGGAACAGGCTCTTTGGAGCCTTTTAAGAGCGCACCAGCAGCGGGCTGAGTTGGCGAAACGTACGGCAAAACGCGAAGCCGCGCGGGAAAGACACAGCCTGGCCAGCCAAATGGCTGCGCGGGCCGCGGAGTACGAAGCCGACGCGAAACTTATTGAAGAGATCATCCATCGTCGAACGCCGTGACAAGGCAACAGCGTTTGTCAGGGCGGGTGCGTCTGCGTCCTTCCGATCGCATTTTCCTGGATCAGCCGCGTTGCCTCACCGCTTGGCCTGTGGCCACGGGTATCCAGGTCCCATGCTTTGATTGAACACCTGCACCCAAATCCAACTGCACGAATTTTATGCAAAGCAGGAACATAGAAGCATTACGCGAGTTAGGCACTGACCCATTGGACGTATCCTCGCATTCTGCGGTCTGCCTGGGTGGTCCTTGTTTTGTAAACGAATGCCAGGACAATGTATCGCTCGCAGCTTTTCGTACCTCTTTTTGGCCTGCTGTTGCTGATGGGTGGCCTGTTCCACGGGCACGAGGCCATGGCGCAGGAACCCTGTCCGGCCGATCACGATAAGCTGCTTGCAGCCCTCAAAGCCAACGTGAAGGCAAGCGGCGGACCAGCCAATGGCGGCTTTGAAACCAACGAATGGGCAGCCATCGTTGCCCGTGACGGCACTGTCTGCGCGATTGCGTTCAGCGGCCCCACCCCCGACTCGCAGTGGCCGGGAAGTCGGCTCATAGCAGCGGAGAAAGCCAACACGGCCAACGGTCTCAGCCTGGCTCAGATGGCCCTCTCGACGGCCAATCTCTATGCGGGGGTGCAGCCCGGCGGACCGCTATTTGGCCTGCAGGAGACCAATCCCGTCAACCAGGCCGCGGCCTATACGGGCGATCCCAAAACGTTCGGAAGCGCCGGCGACCCGCTCGTCGGCAAGCCGATCGGAGGCGTCGTGGTGTTTGGCGGCGGACTTGCCCTCTACGACGGCAAGAGCATTGTCGGCGGCCTCGGCGTTTCAGGCGATTCCTCATGCGCCGATCACAATGTCGCTTGGCGTATCCGCGCGGCGCTCGGCTTCGACAAGGTCCCGGCAGGCGTCAATCCAAATCGCAAGGATGCCATTGTCTACGATCTGGACCCCGGCGGCAAAAGCGCTTCGGGCTGGGGCCATCCGCTTTGTGCCGGAACGGAGGCCGACATCGCGGCCGAACTCGGCGCCGGCGTGGGAGGCTCGATCAATAAATGAAAGCTATGCCCCAGTTGGCATTGACGCGCGTTGACGTAGAACGCCATACCCGCAAATTGGCTGCCGGGAATTCCTTTGGCGCTATCCTTCTGGTGACGCTGCTCGCCTGCCTGCCGCTTTTGGGCGCTGCGTCCGAGCCACCTAAAACACCAGCGATCGTACCGCCAGCCGCAGCCTCGCCACCCGATGACGGCCAATGGACGATGCCGGCCAAGAACTACGCGTCGACGCGCTTCAGCGAACTCTCCGAGATCAACGAAGGCAACGTCAAGAACCTGCAGGTCGCGTTCACGTTCTCGACAGGCGTGAACAAGGGCCAGGAAGCAGCGCCGCTGGTCGTCGGCAACACCATGTATATCGTGACGCCCTTTCCCAACTTCGTCTATGCGCTCGATCTCTCCAAGCCCGGCGCCCCGATGAAGTGGAAGTACGAACCCAATCCCGAGCCGGCGGCACAGGGGGTGGCCTGCTGCGACGTCGTCAACCGAGGGGTGGCATTCGCCGACGGGCGCATCTTTTTCAATACGCTGGACGGCCACACGATTGCCCTTGATGCGAACACGGGCAAGCCGATCTGGAACACTCATGTCGGCAACATCAACATCGGCGAGACCATCACCATGGCGCCGCTTGTGGTGAAGGGCAAAGTGCTGGTCGGCAATTCCGGCGGCGAGATGGGCGTTCGCGGCTGGGTAAAGGCGCTCGACGCCGGCGACGGTCATGTCGTCTGGATCGCCTATAGCACCGGGCCGGACAAGGACGTGCTGATCGGATCGGACTTCAAGCCGCACTACGACATGGACAAAGGCAAGGATCTTGGCGTCACGACGTGGCCGCCGGAAGCCTGGAAGATCGGCGGCGGCAACATGTGGGGCTGGATTTCCTATGATCCCGATCTGAACCTGATCTTCCACGGCACCGGCAATCCCGGACCATGGAATCCGGATTTGCGGCCGGGCGACAACAAGTGGACGTCTGGCATTTTCGCGCGCGATCCCGACACCGGCGCGGCGAAATGGTTCTATCAGTGGAGCCCGCACGACCTCCACGATTATGACGGCATCAACGAGCAGATCCTGCTCGACATGACCTGGCAGGGCAAGCCGCGCAAGGTGCTGATCCGGCCGGAGCGCAACGGCTATCTCTACATCCTCGACCGGACAACCGGCGAGGTGCTGTCGGCAAAACCGTTTGGTCCGGTCAACTCCAGCAAAGGTGTGGATCTGAAAACCGGTCGGCTGATCGTAAACCCGGACAAGAAGACCGGCACCGGCAAGGTCGTTCGCGATATCTGTCCGACGGCGTCGGGCCTCAAGGACTGGCAGCCTTCCGCGTTCTCGCCGAAGACCGGCCTGCTCTACATCCCGCACAACAATCTGTGCATGGATGAAGAAGGCGTCGAGGTGAACTACATCGCCGGCACGCCCTATGTGGGCATGAACGTCCGCATGATACCAGGGCCTGGCGGTAATCGCGGCGCCTTCACCGCCTGGGACATCGCCGCGGAGAAACCCGCCTGGAGCCTCAAGGAGAATTTCCCGGTGTGGAGCGGCGCGGTAGTGACCGCCGGCGACGTTGTGTTCTATGGCACGATGGAAGGCTGGTTCAAGGCGGTTAGCGCCAAGACCGGAGACCTGCTTTGGCAGTTCAAGACCTCGTCCGGGATCATCGGCCAGCCCATCACCTATCGCGGTCCCGACGGGCACCAATATGTCGCCATCCTCTCAGGCGTCGGCGGCTGGGCCGGCGCCATTGTATCGGGCGATCTTGACCCGCGTGACGCCACCGCCGCGCTCGGTTTCGTCAATGCCATGAAGGATCTGAAGAACGCGACAACCTCGGGAGGCACGCTTTATGTGTTCCGGCTGCCTTGATGGATTGTACTTGACCGTAGGTCCGGCGCGAAAGGCGTGTCAACGGCTGGTGATCGGCATGGCCGCCATCGCCTTCGTGTTCTTGACGGCCACAGCCGACGCACGTGAGCTGAGGGTCTGCGCCGATCCGAACAACATGCCGTTCTCCAACGCGGCCGGTCAGGGCTTCGAGAACAGGATCGCCGAAATCGTTGCGTCCGATCTCGGCGCGAAGCTGACCTATACCTGGTGGGCGCAGCGCCGCGGCTTCATCCGAAACACGCTGAAGGCCGGTCTATGCGATCTCGTGCCGGGCACGCCGAGCAACCTCGAAATGCTGCGCACCACCACGCCCTACTACCGATCGTCTTATGTCTTCGTCACCCGCAGGGACGGCCCCGACGTAGCATCGTTCAATGATCCGCGGCTGCGCGACATGCGGATCGGTGTTCAGCTCATCGGCGACGATGGCGCCAATTCGCCTCCGGTCCAGGCGCTTGGCCGCCGAGGTATCGTCGGGCACCTCGTTGGCTATCCGGTCTATGGCGATTATTCCGCCCCCAACCCGCCGGCGCGCATCGTCGAAGCGGTGGCGAGTGGCGAGATCGACCTTGCCGTGGTCTGGGGCCCCCTCGCCGGCTACTTCGCCGCCAGGCAGAAGGTGCCGCTCCGCATCACGCCGGTTGCGCCCCGCATCGACGGACCGCAACTGCCGATGATCTACGACATCTCGATGGGCGTCCGCCGCGAAGACGATGCGCTGCGCGGCGATGTCAATGGCGCCCTGTCCAGGCACAAGGTCGAGATAGATGCCTTGCTGTCACAGTATGGCGTGCCGCGCCTCGATGCCCCGGGGAGCCCGGTGCGATGAGAGCCGCGGTGGCCATGCTCCTGTTTCCAGTCCTGGCGCTCGCTGCCTGCCAGCGCGAGGAACGTGACACGCGCCCGCAATCGGCGCTCGGATCGGGCGAGCAGCCGACGCCTGTGACCACGCTGGAGCCCGGCGGACAGCGGCCCCCCGCCAGCGACAACAAGGCGGCGAGCTTCGAGGCCAACGCCTTCCACATGAGCGAAGGGAAACGGCTTTTCGGCTGGTTCAACTGTTCGGGATGCCACGCCAATGGCGGCGGCGGCATGGGGCCGGCCCTGATGGACCAAAAGTGGCTCTATGGCAGCTCGATCGAAAGCATCCATGCCACGATCCGCGACGGTCGGCCAAACGGCATGCCGAGCTTCCGCGACAAGATTCCCGACGACCAGATCTGGGAGCTTGCGGCTTTCGTGCGCTCGCTGAGCGGCAACGCGCCGTCTTCCGCCGCGCCGCAACGCAATGACGACATGATGGCGCATCCTTCGGAAAACCGCATGCCCGACGCGGCCACGCTGGGGAAGTCGCCGTGAAACGTCTCGTCTCGATGGCGTTCGCCACCGCCGGGGCTCTGTTGCTCCAGGGATGCGCGGGCTGGCAATCCGCCCTCGACCCGAAAGGTCCCGCGGCGAGCGAACTGGCATGGCTGATCTGGTTCTTCACCGCGCTCTGCGCCGTGGTGTGGGTGCTGGTGATGATCGCCCTTGTCGTGCCTTTGATGATGGGGTCGCGCGCGCAGGCGGAGCCGCTCGCGATCGAGGCCGGCGCCGACGACCGGAAGCTGCGCGCGGTGATGACCGCCGTCGGGTTGACCGCCATTGTCCTGATCGGACTGACCTTGCTGAGCTTCTTCGCCAACAGGACGCTCGCCGCGATCGGCTCGGATGCCGCGCTGACCATTCGGGTCACCGGCCATCAATGGTGGTGGGAGGTGCGCTATGAGGATGCCACGCCAAGCCGCATCCTGACCACGGCGAACGAGATCCATATCCCCGCCGGGGAACCGGTGAAGCTTCTTCTGACCTCGACCGACGTCATCCATTCCTTCTGGATTCCGAGCCTTTCGGGCAAGCTCGACCTCATTCCCGGCCACATGAACGTGCTCGACCTCAAGGCCGACAAGCCTGGTGTTTACCGAGGTCAATGCGCCGAGTTCTGCGGGGCGCAGCACGCAAACATGGGTACCTTCATCATCGCCGAGCCGCGTGCGAAGTTCGACGCCTGGTGGAACGACCAGTTGCAGCCGGCAGCTACTCCGACGGGGGACGAGGCCAAGGCCGGCCAGGATCTGTTTCTGAAGCGCCCTTGCGTGATGTGTCACAGAATAGGCGGCACGCCTGCCGGAGGAACGGTCGCCCCCGACCTCACCCATATAGCCAGCCGGCAGACGCTTGCCGCCGGGACATTGACCATGAGCCGCGGCAATCTCGCCGCCTGGATAGCCGACCCACAGGGCATCAAGCCCGGATCCCACATGCCGGTGGTGGAGCTCAGCGGCGACGAACTCAACGCCATGGTCGCCTATCTCGAGGCGCTTAAATGAGCAGCGCGGATCTCACAAGCGAACGCGACCTGCCGCGCGAAACGCCCGCCACAGGCGACGTCGCACCCGAGCATGACGGACCGCGCGACACCGGCATGGACGATGCCAGCCTGGATCGCTGGCTGGCGCGGACATGGCGCACGCCCCCCGGCATCATCGGCGCGCTGTCGAGCGTCGACCACAAGGTCGTCGCACGGCGCTATCTGATCACCGCCTTCGTGTTTCTGTGCCTGGGCGGGCTCAACGCTGTCGCCATGCGCATCCAGCTCTCAGGGCCGCAGCGCGGTCTGATCGGCCCGGACCTCTACAACCAGCTGTTCACGATGCATGGTGTGACCATGATGTTCCTGTTCGCCGTGCCCATCGTGCAGGCGACAGGCATCTATCTCGTCCCGCTGATGGTCGGCAGCCGCAACATCGCCTTTCCCCGCCTGAACGCGTTCAGCTACTGGATCTATGTTTCGGGCGGCATATTCGCCTGGGTGTCTTTCGCGCTCAACATGGCGCCCGACGTCGGCTGGTTTGCTTATGTGCCGCTGTCAGGCCCCGAATTCGCGCCGGGCAAGCGGGCCGACGTCTGGGCCCAGATGATCACTTATACAGAAGTATCCTCCCTGGCCGTCGCGGTGGCAACCATCGTCACCGTGTTCAAGCAGCGAGCCCCCGGCATGTCGCTGGACAGGATTCCGCTCTACGTCTGGGCAATGCTGGTTACCTCCTTCGTCGTCGTCTTCGCCATGCCCGCGGTGATGATCACCTCGACCTTCCTGATCCTCGACCGGCTGGTCGGCACACATATCTTCAACCCGGCCGAGGGCGGCGACGCACTGCTCTTCCAGCATCTGTTCTGGTTCTTTGGCCATCCCGAGGTCTACATCATCTTCCTGCCGGCGACGGGCATGGTCTCCGCGATCATCCCGGTCTTCGCCCGGCGTCCCGTGTTCGGGCATCTCGGGCTGGTCTTGTCGCTGATCGCCGTCGGCTTCCTTTCGTTCGGCCTCTGGGTCCATCACATGTTCGCGACGGGACTACCCAAGCTCGGCGCCAGCTTCTTCACCGCGTCGAGCATGCTGATCGCCATCCCCAATGGCGTTCAGATCTTCTGCTGGCTGGCGACCTTGTGGGACGGCAGGCCGGTGATCCGCACGCCGCTGCTGTTCGTGTTCGGCTTCTTTTTCATCTTCGTCATCGGCGGCCTCACCGGCGTCATGCTCGCTTCGGTGCCGCTGGACCTCCAGGTGCACGACACCTATTTCGTCGTCGCCCATTTCCATTACGTGCTGATCGGCGGTTCGGTCTTCCCGCTGCTGGGCGCGGCCTATTTCTGGTTCCCCAAGATCAGCGGCCGCATGATGAGCGAGCGTCTCGGGCGCTGGCATTTCTGGCTGGCTTTCATCGGCTTCAACGCGGCTTTTTTCCCAATGCATCTCGTCGGGCTCTGGGGCATGCCACGCAGGGTCTACACCTATCCGGCCGAGCTTGGCTGGGGCAACATCAACCTGTTCATCAGCGCCGGCGCGGTGCTCTTTTTCCTCAGCTTCGTACTGTTCACGTTCAATCTTGTACACGGCGCGTTGAAGGGCGCACTGGCCGGAAACAATCCCTGGGATGCCGGTACGCTCGAATGGGCGACGTCTTCGCCGCCGCCAAGCTATAATTTCGCGCGGATACCGATTGTCACGCATGTCGAGCCGCTCTGGGCCGAACGGGAGGCGCTGCCTGTGGCGACCGGACTCCGCGTCGATGTCCGTGAGTTGTTGATCTCAACCGTGGCGGAAGCCCATCCCGACATTCGCGAGAAATCGGCGACACCGTCGATCTGGCCGCTGCTGGCGGCAATCGCCGTCGGCGGTACGTTTGTCTATTCGATCTTCACGCCCTGGGCGATCGTCTGGGGCGCCGCGCCGATCGCCATCACCTTGATCGGCTGGTTCTGGCCCAAGGACGACCCGGAGGATGAGGGATGAGTGAGCGTCCCAGCTTGGATCTTTCGGACCTCCCAACCTTTGGACATGGTCCGCGCAGCCCGACCTGGTGGGGAACGCTCGGCTTCATGGCGCTGGAAGGCATGGGCTTTGCGTTGGCCGCCGGCGCTTATCTCTATCTCGCCACTTTGTGGCCCAACTGGCGTCTAAGCGCCCCGCACCCCAACCATTGGCCCGGAACGATCGTCACCATCCTGTTCATTATCAGCGTGGTGCCGAATCACATCCTCCACGGCCATGCCAAGCAATGCGCGATCGTACCGGTCCGGATCGGGCTGGTGGTGATGTCGCTGCTCGGTCTGGCCCCGCTTGTCGTGCGCTGGTTCGAATTCCCTGCGCTGAACATCTACTGGGACACGAACGCCTATGGCTCGATGCTCTGGGTGCTGCTCGGGCTGCACACCACACACCTGATCACCGATGTCGGCGACACCATCGTTTTGACGGTGCTGATGCTCACACGCCATGGCTATAGCGGCCGGCGCTTCGGCGATGTCGGCGATAATGTCTTCTATTGGGATTTCGTGGTGCTGACCTGGATCCCGATCTATCTGCTCATCTACTGGATGCCGAGGCTAGGCTGATGCGTGCGTTGAAAATGGGAACGTCCTGGGGTGGTCTTCTGTCGGGGCCGATGGCTTGGGCAATCTCGACGCAGCTGAACTACGCACTCGTACCATGGCAGTGCAACCGCCAGGTGCCGGTGGTGCTTCCCGTGGCACTGGTGCTCGCCGTGCTTTCGCTGCTCGGCGGTGCCTTGTCATGGCGGGCGAAGCGGCAGGGCGGCGCCGCCTTCAAGCCTGAGCGCACGCGCAGCACCGAGCAGTTCGTCGCCGATCTCGGCATGCTTGCGGCATTGCTGTTTGCCCTCGTCATCATCATGCAAGGCAGCGCGGCTCTCATTCTCGACGAGTGCCTGCGATGAGCTTCGACGCGTTCTTCTCGACCTCGATCTGCTACGGCGCCGGCGCGCCCGAGGCCGGATGGACGCTCCCATTTCCCATCACGTTTCCGCTGGCCGCGATTGCCTTCCTTTATACCATCGGAGCGACTCGGTTGTGGCGCCGCAGCAGCCGAGGCCGTCCCGAGCGGATGCGGCAGGCGTTGTTTTTCGCCGCCGGTTGGGGCGTGCTGACGGCAGCACTGGTCAGCCCCATCCATGCGCTCGGCGAGCGGGTGTTTGCCGCCCATATGATCGAGCATGAACTGCTGATGGCGGTGGCGGCGCCCCTCCTTGTCGCCGCTTGCCCAGGCGCAGTCCTGCTCTGGTCCTTGCCGGCCGCACTTCGCCGCGGAACGGGCAAGCTCACGCGCGCAAAGACGCTGCAATCGGTTTGGGCCCTGGTGATCCGCCCCCT
Source organism: Mesorhizobium sp. M0772 (assembly GCF_040320135.1). Classification (NCBI taxonomy): domain Bacteria; kingdom Pseudomonadati; phylum Pseudomonadota; class Alphaproteobacteria; order Hyphomicrobiales; family Phyllobacteriaceae; genus Mesorhizobium; species Mesorhizobium sp. M0772. The sequence goes on from NZ_JAMYPB010000021.1 coordinate 31,924, forward strand.
CAACGCGACGATCATTCACGGCGTCGCCATCTGGATCTGGCACATTCCGGCGTTGTTCCAGGCAGCGCTCCAGCAGGGCTTTCTTCATTATGCCCAGCATGCGAGCTTCCTCGGCACAGCCTTGCTGTTCTGGTGGGCGCTCCTACCGCGCCCCGGTCGGCAGCAGACCTATGGCAACTCCGTCATGCATCTTTTCTTCACCTCGCTTCATACCGGCCTGCTCGGTGTCCTGCTGCTGATGTCGCCCAAACTCTGGTATCCGGAGAATGGCGCCGGCGCGGCATTGTGGGGACTGACCGCGATCGAGGACCAGCAGCTCGCCGGATTGGTAATGTGGGTTCCGGCCGGCTTGATCTATGGCGGCGCCGCCTTGCTGCTCGCCGGCCTCTGGATAAGCAGCAGCGCAACCAGGGAGGCAACACATGCGTTCCGACCTGGTTAGGCTGATCGGGGGCGCCCTTGCCGCAATCCTGCTGCTGACCGCGGCTGTCGCAGCCGCGACTTTGTGGTCCGACCGGCGCGAGCGCGTCCGGCACGAGTCGGATGCAGCGACCGGGGGCGTAGGCGCTCGCGCCATTCCAATCATGACGGCGAATGGCTGCTCCGGCTGCCATACGATACCCGGCGTGCCGGGTGCGCAAGGCCAGGTCGGACCCCGCCTGGACGGTGGCCTTGCCGACAGGGTCTTTATCGGTGGCCTGCTGGCAAACAATCCGGAGAACATGGTCCGCTGGATACGCTCGGCGAGGGAAGTCAATCGGCACACGGCCATGCCGTCGACGAGGATCACCGAGCAACAGGCGCGGGACATCGCCGCTTATCTCTACGCGTTGAAGTAATTCATCCCTCGCCGCGGCGCCGGGACCACAAGCCCCGGCCGGGGTCATAGCCGATGACCGCCGCGAGGAAGAAGGCGATGAGGCAGCCAAGGACCACAATCGCCGCGACAGGATCGAACCGCAGATAGAGCGCGAAGCGTATCAGCTCGACCGCCGAGCTGAACGGGTTCCAGGCGGCGATTGTTGCCAGCACCGGTCCCGCCTCGGCAAGCCGCCACAGCGGATAGAGCGCCGTCGAGGCAAAGAACACCGGAAAGATGACGAAATTCATGACACCGGCAAAGTTCTCCATCTGTGTCGAAACCGAGGAGACAAGCAGTCCGAACGCGCCAAGCATGAGGCCCGCCAGCACGAGCGCCGGAAATACCGCGACGTAGCCGAGAACGGGCGGCCGCACATCCCAGAAACGCGCGATCAACAGAAACAAATAGACCAGCGGCACGCCGACGATCACGCTGGCCAGCAGGCGCGCCGCAAGCAGGTACCAGCGCGGCAATGGTGCGGTCAACAACAAGCGCATGCTGCCCATCTCGCGATCGTAAACCATGGCCAGCGAACTCGCCATGGCATGGAAGAGCAGCATCATGGCCGCTAGCCCAGGCACCACATATACGTCATAGAGAACATAGGTCTGGTAGGGTGGCGTGATCGACAGACCGAGAACGGAGCGGAAGCCAGCGGCAAAGATTGCCAGCCAGACCAGCGGCCGTACCATCGCCGAGAGCAGCCGGCCGCGTTGCCGCAACGTGCGCAGCATCTCCCTGCGCAGGATGCCATTGAGCGCGCGCACCGCGTGAGACGTTTTCATTCGGACTCCGTCAGCGACGCGAAGGCCTCGCCCGTGCTCGCTACAGCGAGATCGGCAGCCAGCCGATCGGCGCGGCCGGCCCACCGGATTGTGCCTCGATGCAGCACCACCACATCGTCATCCGCCTTCAGTTCTTCCAGAAAATGTGTTGCCCACAGGACGGCAATGCCGCGCTCGCGGCAAAGCTCCCGCACGTGCCGCTCAAGCGCGCGGCGGCCCGGCACGTCGAGCCCGGTGGTCGGCTCATCCAGCAGCAAAAGGCGTGGGCTATGCATCAGAGCGCGTGCTATCTCGACACGGCGACGCTGCCCCCCGGAAAGCGCTCGGGCAGGATCGTCGATCCTGTCCAGCACGTCCAGCCGGCCGAGTTCGTGGATGGAGCGCTCCTTGCTCAAGGCCTGGCTAAGCCCATGCAAGGCCGCGTGGTAACGCAGGTTCTCGCCAGCCGTCAGATCGAGATCGAGGGTTGGCAACTGGAAGACGACGCCCATCTGCGCCAACGCGGCGGACGGGTTGACATCCATCGCCTGGTCGAAGACATGCACCGAGCCGGAGCGGGCGTGATAAAGACCGGTGATCAGCGAGAACAACGTCGTCTTGCCGGCGCCGTTGCGGCCTAGCAAGATGCACATCCTGCCTTGGGCCACAGAGAAAGAGACGCCGTCGAGAACCCGCCGGTTTCCGAAACTATGGCCCAGATTCTCGACCGACAAGGCGTTCATGGCCCGATCACGACGCCCCACGGCCCCCGCCCTACCGGCAGCGATTTCACCACCTCCTGGTTTTCCAGATCGATAAACGAAATATCGCCGGAATTCCCGTTTGCGCTGACCAGGCGCTTCTCGTCGCCGGAGAGCGCAACGTGCCAGGGTCGTTGACCAACAAGGTAGAGCCGACGGACCGCCAGCGTTTTCACATCGACTTCCGCAATCCTGTTGGCGGGGCCGAGCGCCACATAGACGGTCGTGCCATCGCGGGACGTCGCCATGCCGACCGCCTGCACACCCTCGCGTCGTATACCCGGCACCTCGAACTCGACTTTGCCAGTCTGCGCGCGCGTTGCCGTGTCGAAGACGGTGACGGTGCCCCGGATCTCCGAGGACACCCAGAATTGCTTACCGTCCGGCGAGAATAAAGCCGCGCGCGGCCGGGTATCGACCAGCAGATTGTCGACGAGTTCAAGCGTGCCTGCGTCGATCAGATGCACCATGCTGGTGGTCTCCGAAGTGCAGGCGACATAGCGGCCGTCGGCGCTGGCCGCCATTCCTTCCGGTTCGACGCCGACATCCACGGTGCCGATGACCTTGGCCGCGGCGATGTCCACCACCGACACCAGATTGTCATTCTCGTTGGCGACGAACAGCCGCTTGCCATCGGGATGGACTGCGAAGAATTCCGGATCGGCTCCCGAAGGCAATTCCCCGACGACCCGCCGCTTCGCGACGTCGACCACGTCGATGCGGTTGTCGTCGCCTTCCGCGACGAACAGCATCTTGTTGTCGATCGACAGTGCCAGCCCGCGCGGACGGCGGCCGACATCGATCGTCGCCAGCAAAGTCATTGTCACGCCGTCGACGACCGCGACGGTATTATCCTGCTCATTGGAAACGTAGATGGTCTCGGCGGCGGCGGGAGCAGCAAGAGCGAACGCCGCCAACAACAGCGTCATCAGAACTTGCATGTGCTCTCCTCCAGGTCGATGCCCAGCGTGTCGAGCGGCGTGCGCTGATGCAGGAAGCCCGGTTGCGGTGAGCTGGAAATCAAGAGGCGAGGCCCGGCGATCAAAATGGGCTGGCGCATCTGTCCGTCCCAGGGACGGAAACTAAGCCCCTGCCCCTTGAAGCCAGCGAGAAGAAACGCGTCGCCGCGTATATATCTGCCGATTGCCGCGGGATCGAGACTGTGCAGGCGCGTCGCCGCTTCGCCGATACTGCGCACAGCGAGCCAGGCCGCGTAGTCGCTGGGCAACATCCAGCGCCCTGCCTGCCTGTGGAAACGGTCCTGCAGTTGCGTGGCGCCCCATTCCTCGCTGACAGCGCTCCAGCCTGTGGCGACAAGCCCTTGCGTGCCGGCGACGATTCTCGGCAGCGCAGTGCGGCCCTCCAGATAGGCGCCGAATTCATCCGCCTCGTCGGCGACCACGAGCACATCATAGTCGCTGACCTGCGTGACCGCCGGTATTTCGGTCTGCAGCGTGACATGCCCTGTATCGGCACGTCCGTTGGCGGGCCTGAATGTCCACGGCTGGTCGATCGTGATCTCGGCTCCGAAGCGAGCCGCCGCCCGTCGAAAGGCCGCAGCCATCGCCTGATCCTGCGAATGCGGCCCCACAAGCAGGAACCAACGCTGCCAGCGCTTCCAGGCGAGATATTGCGCCAGCCCGTCGGCGAGCATGGCGCGGCTCGGGATCGTGTGCAGGACGTTCCCACGGCAGTCCTGCTGGCGAAGCACGTCGTCCGGCGCCCGGCTGTTGAGCAACGTCATCTGCTCGGCACCGGGCGCGGCACTGGCCTGTAGAAGCTGACTGGCGTCGAGATCGGCGACGACAAAGGCGATGCCGGCATCGGCGAATTGTCTTACCGCGTCGTCCGGCGTTTCGGTTGGTTTCAATATCCTTTCCTCCAGCCGAAATTTCTGCCCAAGAAACCGGCCGGTGCTTTCGTCGTCGGCAATGCCGAGCCGTGCGCCTTGCAGGCCGTCGTCGGTCACGGTTTCATCAAGGGGTCCAAGGGGCAGAGCCGGTTTGCGCTCCTGGCCGATATACCCGATCACCATCGTCTGTTGCTCGGTGGCGCCAGGGCCGGTGATCAGCAAAAGAAAGAGAAGGCCCAGCAACAGTCTCATTGTGTCGCCCCCAGCCCAAAGCGCGACGATCCCGCTTCATCGCCACGAGAGATTGCGACATCGCGCACGATGCGGGCCGGCGATCCCTCCAGAACAATAACCCGATCACCCAGCGACGAGGCATATGCGAGATCATGCGTAACCAGCAGCGTGGTAGTCCGCCGACTGGCGAAACAATCCTGCAGCAGGCGGCGCATGTCTTGCGCGGTCGCCTCGTCGAGTGAAGCGAATGGCTCGTCGAGGAGCAGGAGCGCAGGCTCCACGGCGAGCGCCCGGGCAAGCGCTACGCGCCGCGCCATGCCGCCCGAGAGTCGCTGCGGATAGCTCTTCTCATTGCCTTTCAGGTCGACAGCGGCAAGCCACCGGGCCGCATCGGGCGCGCGATCCGGGATGGCCATCTCTACATTGCGCAAGGCGGTGAGCCAGGGCAGCAGCCTCGGTGTCTGGAACAGCATGCCTATCGGAAGCGGTCGTCCGCTCACGCTGCCGCGAAATTCGCGGTCGACGCCCGAAACGATCGACAGCAGCGTCGACTTGCCGACACCGGAAGGGCCGGTCAGGACGCAGACCTGTCCGTCGGCTATATCAAGCGACAGCGCGCGAAAGATCGTCCGGCGCTGTCCGTCGTCACCGGGGAAAGTCTTGTCCTCGATCCTGATCCTCAGCATCAGCGTCGCCAGGCGAACAGACGACGTTCCAACGGCACAAGCAGTCCATACTCTATGGCAAGCATCACAACGCCGAAGCTGATCGCATAGGCAAGGATGTGGGTGACGTCGAAGTTCTGAAAATAGACCTGTAGCTGGAACCCGACGCCGTTGGAGCGGCCGAGCAGTTCGGCGAGCAACACGATCTTCCACGTCAATGCCAGCCCGCTGCGCAGGGTGACGAGAAAGAACGGCGCCAATTGCGGCAGCACGACATGCTGCAGCTTTGCAGCACGCCCGAAGCGATAGAGCTCAGCCATTTCGGCAAAGTCCTTGTCCAGCCGGCTGGCGCCTTCACGAATAGTCACCACGACATTGGGGATCTTGTTGAGCGCGACCGCAAGGACAAGCGCAGTCTCGGCAAGACCAAGCCAGATATAAATTAGAATGACCGTGATCAGCGCCGGCATGTTGAGGAGTAACACGATCCAAGGCCTCATCCATATGTCGGCTCTGTGCGAGCGGCCTGCCGCGTAGCCAAGGGCCGCGCCGATGACTATTGCCGACCCGAGGCTTGCCACGACGCGCGCAAGCGAGATGCCCAAATGGTATGGCAGCTCGCCCCGAACCACTTCGTGCAGGAGAACCGAAACAACCTGGACCGGACCAGGAAACAGCCGATCGGCGGCGATCGATGATGCAATCTGCCAGACGAGCACCATGGTCAGCAATGCCGCAGTGGATTGACAACGCTGCATTGTGAGGGGGAACGCTGGGACATCGGTCATTGGCGCGAGCTCAAGCCGGTATGGCCCGGAAGACACCAGGATCGAGGCTCGTCGCCTTGCCGACCAGATCCTCGCCGCCCAATTCGGCCAGGATTGCAAACAACCGGGCCGCGCCATCACGTTCGTCTTTGCCGAACCGACGAGGGATTCCGGCTCGATAGGCGGCGCGTAGCGCCGCCTGTAGGTGAGGATCGTCCGTGCCCAATTGGGGCGCGAGCACCCGCCATTCGTCGTCCGAAGACTCGAGCAGCGACTTCGCTGCCGCGGTCGCGCTCGTGAATCGCGCGAGGGCTATCGGGTTGGCCCGCGCCCAGCTTTCATGGAAGACGTAGCCGAGCATCGGCAAGTCCACGGATACGCCAAGCCCCTGCAGGATTTGCGCGACACTGAGCAGAGGCCTTGCCCCCTCTGACTCGAGACGGGCGGCGAAATTCCAGAACGTCAGCAGTGCATCCAGTCGCCCCGCCAGAAATTCCTGCTCCAACAAAGGCGGCGCGCCGAACACTGGCTCCACCTCTTCAGCAAGATCGCGCTTCACCTGACGGAGGCCGAGCGCGCGCAACAGGATCCAGCTTTTGTCCAGCGGACCACCTGCGATCCCCAGCCTTTTGCCCTTGAGGTCCGCAAGAGTTCGAATGGGCGAGCCTTGCGGCAGTTCCAGCGCGCCGACGGCACGAGAATAGGGATAAAAGACCAGATCAGCGCCTTCGCTGCGCTGGCGCATGACCCACACCCAGTCCGAAACGATGACGTCGACGCTGCCGGCCAGCAATGCGGTCTTACCGGCTTCGGTACCGGCAAGCCGCTGAGCCTCGATTGATACGCCGTGCATGGTGTCCAACGCATGTCGCCGCATGACGTCAACTTCCCAGGCGGCGGTGCCAAATCCCAGCACGCCAAATCGCACGAGCGGCGATGGCTGTGGCGCGGCTTCTGCGGAAGCACCCAATAGCCAGCAACAAATACCCGCAAGAGCGGCCCGCCGCGAGATGTGACCCTGATCATGCCGGGTCAGCCATTCGCCTGGAAGGGTAGCAGTCAGCACGGGCGCACCGGGTGTGAAGGAACTTTCCTAACGCCGTGGCGGCAGGAATGTTCCTCAATGGTGCATGGAACTAACGGGAAAGCACCTAAGGTCCGTTTTTCAGCTCGTATAGCAGCCCGGGGGGCTTGTTCAGGCGAACAGAAGAAGGTGTCAGGGGCTACGGTCCGCTCTTGGCATCATCGACCTCCAACGCGTCCATTACAGGTGCCGGATCGCTCTTTTCGGAGCTCGGGCTCTGCACCCCGGACCCGGCGTTCTCGATCGCTTGCACGATAGCATCTTCGATGTTTCCGAGTTCGTCCTCCCTTACTTCACGCCCATAACCAGCCACCTCGGCATCTTGCTCGAATTGCTGAGCGAGCACCGCGACGCTGACTTCCTCTCGACCAGGAAGTGTGCCGACATTCTCCTGTAGCCAGTTTTGAAAAAACTCTCTGGTCGCGCTCATCTCAGACCACCCTTTCGCCAAACTAAGCGCGACGATGAGCCGAAGTTCCATGATGCGTTCACTTTCCCAGTGGCGCTGTACTCACAGCGTTGGGAGCCACGAGGTTTTTGCAGGCTTGATGAGGCAGTGGCCTTTCTCTTCACGACTCGATTGGAGTTCACTCTTATCGCGCAGTGTGCATCCTGATTGCGTCCATTTCGACCCTGTGGAACAAGCCTGTTGAGTTGAAGTTAGGCCCTATGCCAAGCTTTTCGGGCGAACCAAGTTTTTCGGGCAAACAAGTTTTTGACGTTGCCATCGTCGGCGGCGGCCCCGCGGGGCTCGCTGCAGCCATGTATTTAGCCAGGTTTCTGCGTTCGGTGATCTCGCTCGACGCGGGGCATGCGCGTGCCAAGCTCATCCCAAAATCCCGCAACTGTCCCGGCTTCCCCGACGGCATCAGCGGGGAAGAACTGCTCGGCCGCCTACGAGCCCAGGCACAGCTATACGGCGCGAGCCTTGTCCATGGTTGCGTAGGCCACGCCGAAAAACGCGAGGGTTTTTTTGTCCTGACGACCACCTGCGGGATTGTCCAAGCAAGGCGCGTGATTCTGGCAACGGGCATTGTGGACAAGGCACCTCCCATTGAAAGACTGGAGGAGGCGATCGCAACCGGCATTGTCAGACTGTGCCCGGTTTGCGATGCATATGAGGCCCGGGGTAGCCGCATCGGCGTTGTTGGTCCGGAGCATCTCGCCGTCAGGGAGGCTCTGTTCCTGAAGGGATATGGCAGTCAGGTCGCCTTGCTCGCCAATAACCAGGATGATGTTTCCGAAGCTGCCCGCGGCGCCGCCTTGGCAGGCGGAGTTGAAATCTGGGACGCTGTCGATGACCTGATCCCTCGACGAACCGGGTTCGATGTCGTCATGGCCGAGGGCGCCCCGATGCGCAACATCGATGTGGTGTACCCTTCGATGGGCAGCGACGTACGCTCCGAACTCGCGGTTGCTCTGGGGGCTAACTGTGACGCAGAAGGCTATGTCCTGGTCAACCGACACCTTGAGACTTCAACGCCAGGACTCTATGCCATTGGCGACGTGGCCGAGGGGCTCAATCAAATTGCTGTTGCGTTCGGAGACGCCGCCAAGGCTGGAACTCACATTCATAACGACCTCCGCGATTGCGCCGAGCCCGCGACGAACTTCCGGCGAAGTTGACCTGCAGATGCGAACGCACCGTACCGGCTCACCTTTGGCTGCGTTGATGCCCGGAACCTGTTCCACCCGGCGTGAGACTACCGGCTTCGGCTTTGCTAGAGTTCTCCCAGGCGCAGCCGCTGGGTTGATGGACGGGCACGCGCTGGCGAACGGCTGGAGGAAGGAATGAAAATTCTCGTCACCGGCGCGTCAGGTCTGATTGGAGCCGCGCTTTGCGCGCGCCTGGCCGGCGAGAGTCATGAAGTGGTCCGCGTGCTTCACCACGCAGACACTGGCGTCCACCCGGAGATCCCAACCGTTTCCCTGGATATGGCGCGGGCCTTGCGACCTCAGGACTGGACCCCCTATCTCGCCGGTGTGGACGCCGTCGTAAACTGTGCCGGCGTCCTGCAGGATAGTGCCCGGGAAAACACCCGGCATGTCCATTCTACCGGCGCCTCGGCTCTCTTCACCGCGTGTGAGCACGCAGGTGTGAATAAGGTGATCCACTTTTCTGCCATCGGGATCGATCGCCAGCAGCCGTCCGCCTTTTCCGCCAGCAAGCTCGCCGGCGATGAGGCACTGATGGCACGTAGCCTTGACTGGGTCATCCTGCGCCCCTCCGTAGTACTGGGAAGGCCGGCCTTCGGCGCAAGTGCACTTTTTCGCGGCCTCGCGGCGTTGCCGCTCTTGCCGTTGATGCCCGACACGGGCCGTCTCCAAGTCGTCCAACTCGATGACGTGATCTCCACCGTCCTGTTCTTCCTCAAACCCGGCAGCCCATCGCACCTCACGCTGGACCTGGCTGGGCCCGAGGCACTTTCGATGAGCGAGGTCGTGGGTCGCTATCGCCGCTGGTTCGGATGGAGCAGTGCTCGGGAGTTCATCTTGCCCAATTGGGCCGCAGCTATCTTGTACAGGTTCGGGGATGCCGCGGCTCAGCTGGGCTGGCGCCCGCCGATGCGCAGCAATGCAGCAAAAGAGATTGCCCGAGGCGCTGTCGGCGATCCCCAACCCTGGATGACGGCGACCGGCATTCAACCATCAAGTCTTACATCTGCACTGCGTTTAAATCCTGCGACGGTGCAGGAGCGATGGTTCGCCGGTCTTTACTTCGTCAAGCCGGCGCTCTTTGTCATCTTGCCGCTCTTCTGGATCATGACGGGCATCATTTCCCTCACTGCCGGCTGGCGCAGCGGAGTTGATTTGCTGATTGGCACTGCTGCCGGCCCCTTGGCCGAACCGGCGGTAGTCGCCGGCGCGCTGGCTGACATCGCCGTCGGGGCGCTTATCGCCTGGCGCCCAACCAGCCGGCTTGGTCTTTTCGGCGCAATCGCGGTATCGCTTTTCTATGCGATCGCTGGGAGCATTCTGCGGCCGGATCTTTGGCTCGAGCCACTCGGGCCGTTGATCAAAATCCTCCCGATCCTCGTTCTGCATTTTGCAGCGCTGGCCATTCTGGAGGAACGCTGATGACGTACTTCGTGCTTAAATACCTGCACGTGATCGGCGCTGCTGTGCTGCTCGGAACTGGTGCCGGCATTGCTTTTTTCATGCTTTTGGCACACCGGACCGGGAATGCCGCGACGATCGCAGCCGTCGCCCGCATTGTCGTGCTGGCTGATTTCCTGTTCACGGCTACGGCCGTTATCGCACAACCTCTGACCGGACTGGGCCTCGCTAGGGTTGCGGGGTATTCGCTGTCCGAAGGATGGATCGTTCTCTCGATCCTGCTCTACATCTTGACGGGCCTGTTCTGGCTGCCTGTCGTGTGGATGCAGATCGAGATGCGAAATCTAGCCACACAGGCCGCACTCTCCAACCAACCTCCTCCCGAGCGCTACCATCAGCTGTTCAGACGCTGGTTTGTCTTCGGCTTCCCAGCTTTCGGCGCCGTGCTCGCCATTTTCTGGCTGATGATTGCGCGCCCGGCAATCGAGTGGTCATCGTTGTAGCTGCGATCGGCAAGCACTGGGCCGTGAATTCATCCGTCGCGCCTAGCTGGCTCGTGCCGGCGCGATGCACTGCGGTCGGGAACCACGGTCACTGCCGCGAGTTCTTTCGCATGGCCAATCATCCCGTCACCGGCGTGCTTACCTCAATCGGCACATTAACCTCCCGCCCCGCGGCATTCCTGATCCTGTTGGTCTACGCAATCCTTTGGATGATCTTCGAGCGACAGACCCTGGACTGGCATGGAGCGGCTACCTTGTTTACGTGGGCCATGACGCTGTTCATCCAGCGTGCCGAGCACCGCGACACTCAGGCCATTCACGCCAAACTGGATGAGATCCTGCGATCAGACCACAATGCCTCGAACATCACGCGGATCGACGATGAAGAGCCCGAGGAAATCGAAAAACACCGCCACCGCAAGCAGCAGGACGACTGATGAGCGGCGTTTTGGTTTCACGGCAGGACGAGTAGCGGGTTTCCAGCTTTTGACGCCTATCCAGCCCCGCCGCCTCCTGCGCTCAGGCCCAGGCCTTCGATCCTTGCTGCGGCTGTGGTTCAGCTACCGAAGGATCGGAGCCCTCTATTGATTGTTCCACTGCATCCAGAAAAATTTGCCCGAGAACCAGGTCAGGCAAATCGGCCGGCTCGAAGTGCGTCATTCGCCTTTCTGGTTGCGCTCGACGAACTTGTTGAAACGGCTGGTTTGTCCGTCACCAGTCTTGGACTGGTAAAGAAAGGCCAGATCGTTCTCGTCGAATATGCGGAAGAACTCGTCCCATTCGACCGGCTCGAATGCTTCCTCGGGTTTGCCGAAGTCGATCCGCAGGATGCCGCCCGCGCCTTTGGTGCGAACCACTGCCGGCCGTCCATCCCGCTCCTCGGCCCATTTGCGGATTTCGTCGTGATTGGTGGTCGTTTGCGACTGGGACATTGAAATCTCCTTTGATCATCGGCGTTGCCAACATCGGGCATCGTCGGGGCTGCCGGCGTCCTAACAGCACAAGGGCGGCAATGTTCCGGCACGGCGCGGCGAGCGCGATGTGGCTGCTTCCGAACGAAGCCGGCCAAAGGAACTTTGTTGAAGCCAAGGGAACAAACCTTTTGCCGAAAAGTTCGGGTCGCCAAGATTACCTGTCTGAGGAGTGGTCGTGAAACGGATATTGGTTACAGGGGGCTGCGGCTTCATTGGCCGGCATGTCGCCCAGGAACTCATCGAGCAGGATTATTCGGTTCGCATTTTGGATGTGCTGCTGGAGCAGGTGCACGCAGGCGAAACAGTCGCCCTTCCCGCCGGGGCCGAGCTGATCAAGGGCGACATTCGGGACCGGGAGGCGGTCGCCAAGGCGCTGGAAGGCGTTGACGCGGTCATTCATCTAGCCGCGGAAGTCGGCGTCGGACAGTCGATGTACGAGATCGCGCGCTATGTCGGCACCAACGATCTCGGCACCGCGACGCTGCTTGAGGCGCTGATCAAACACCCGGTCGAGCGCATTGTCGTCGCCTCATCGATGAGTGTCTATGGCGAGGGCCTCTATGCTACATCGGACGGCCGGCGCATCGACAATGCCCGGCGCAAGGCGAGCGACATCAAAAACGGGCAGTGGAATCCGCTGTCGCCGGAAGGCGAGCCCCTCTCCCCCCTGCCGACGGACGAGGAAAAGCCGGTCGATCTCGCCTCTATTTATGCACTGACGAAATACGCCCAGGAACGCGCCGTGCTGATCTTCGGCGAAGCCTATGGCATCGATGCGGTCGCGCTGCGCCTGTTCAACGTCTTCGGCGCCGGCCAGGCGTTATCGAACCCCTATACCGGCGTGTTGGCCAATTTTGCTTCGCGTCTCGCCAACGGCCAACGTCCAATGATCTTCGAGGATGGCGAACAGAAACGCGATTTCGTCCATGTGGATGACGTCGCCCGCGCCTTTCGTCTTGCGCTGCAGCAACGCCAGGCAAGGGGTCACGTCATCAACATCGGCAGCGGCCGAGCCTATGCTATCAGCGACGTCGCGCGGGTACTTGCCGAGGCCATGGGAACGCCGGACCGCTCGCCAGAGCTGCTCGGCAAGGCGCGCTCCGGGGATATCCGCAACTGCTTCGCCGATATTTCCAAGGCCCGTGAGCTGCTCGGTTTCGAGCCGAGGCAACAACTGGAGAATTCGCTCGCCGATTTCGTTTCCTGGGTGCGCAACTCGTCCGCCATCGACCGCGGCGCCGACATGAAACGCGAGCTTGAAGAACGTGGGCTGGTGTCATGAATACGCGCAATCGACGCGACGCGCCCGTCGCCATTGTCGGCGGCAGCGGCTTCATAGGATCGAACCTGGCCGACAGCCTGTTGTCGGATGGCGAGCCGGTGCTGGTGATCGACAATCTCAGCCGCCCCGGCGTCGAACAGAACCTTGAATGGCTGGCGCAAAAGCACGGCAGCCGCCTCGCGGTCGAAACCATTGACGTGCGAGACGCCAACGCGCTTGCGCCCGTTCTGAAGAGTTCCAAGGCGATCTTCCATCTGGCCGCGCAAACCGCAGTCACAACGAGCCTGGTCCAACCGGACGAGGATTTCGACATCAACCTTCGAGGAACCTTCAATGTCCTCGAGGCGGCGCGGCTGAGCAGTGAGTTTGTTCCGGTGGTGTTCGCCAGCACCAACAAGGTCTATGGCAGCCTGCCCGACGTCGCGGTGCGCGAGGACGGCGATCGTTACCTGCCTTGCGACGGCATCATCCAAGCGAATGGCATCGACGAGACCCACGGCCTGGATTTCTGCACGCCCTATGGCTGCTCCAAAGGCGCGGCGGACCAATATGTGCTCGACTATGCCAAATCCTACGGCATGCCGACGGCGGTGCTGCGGATGAGCTGCATCTACGGGCCGCGCCAGTTCGGAACCGAGGATCAAGGCTGGGTCGCGCACTTCCTGCTGAGTGCGCTGACGGGACGTCCAATCACCATTTATGGCGACGGCAGACAAGTGCGCGACATACTGCATGTCTCCGATGCGGTCGCCGCCTACAGGGCCACGCTCGATCGTATCGAGACGACCAAAGGCCAGGCATTCAATCTTGGCGGCGGCCCCGATAATGCGATCAGCCTGCGCATGCTGTTGAGCGAGATCCGTAGCTTGACCGGCCGTGAGCTTTCGATCCGCCATGATGGCGAACGCACCGGCGATCAGCCCTTCTTCGTCGCCGACACCCGCAAGATCAAAGCGATGCTTGGCTGGAAAGCTCGTGTTTCATGGCGCGAAGGCATTCGCGATCTCGCAGACTGGCTGCAACAACACCGGCTCCAGCCTCGCCCCGAAGTCGTGAGGTACGTCGCATGAAAATCGCCCTGGTAAACCCGTTCTGGACCTATGACGACAGCATCTATTTCGGCTGCCGCCAACCACATCTCCCGCTGGAACTCGGCTATTCGAAATCCCTCCTCGAAACAGCCGGCCATGAGGTGTTGATGCTGGATGGGCAATTGCAGAAGCTCGACAACTCGGACCTCTCCGAGCGTGTGGCTGATTTCGCGCCTGCAATGACGGTCGTCAGTACCGCCCCGACTTATCTGTTCTGGCGCTGCGCACCACCCGAGTTGCGCGTGCCGGCCGATTTCCTCAACCGTCTCGCCGGGCGCGGTGGACGCACAGTCGCGGTCGGGCCGCATGGCTCGGCTACGCCCGCGCCGACCTTGCGCAAGCTTGGCGTCGACATTGTTGTGCGCGGCGAATGCGAGGAAATCGTCGCGGAACTTGCCCGGCGCGACGACTGGAGCGCGGTGCCCTCGACCGCTTACCTGCGCGAGGCCAAGGTGGTTTTGACCGGCGGCGTCCACGCCAGCTCGTTTGTCGATCATCCGCCACTCCAATGGCCATCAGACTGGATCGCTGCCCATTCGCATCACCATCACAGGTTCGATGACAATCAGGTTGGGTTCGGCGCGGAGGTCGAAGCATCGCGCGGTTGTCCCTACAATTGCAGCTTCTGCGCCAAGATCGATTTCCGCGATGCCTATCGCCGCCGAAACCACGAGGCGGTCATAGCGGAAATCGATGGGCTGATTGCCCAGGGCGTCGGCTACATTTATTTCATCGATGAAATCTTCCTGCCGCAGAAAGCGCTGCTGGAAGCGTTGATCCATCGCGACGTGAAGTTCGGTGTGCAGACCCGCATCGACCTTTGGAAACCCGAGCTGCTGGAACTGCTCGGTGCGGCTGGCTGCGTCTCCATCGAGGCCGGCCTCGAAAGCCTGACCGTGGAAGGTCGTGCGATGCTGGCGAAACGCTGCCGGCTGGGTACCGAGGAACTTGCCGCGCTGCTCGTCAATGCGAGGCGTCACGTTCCGTTCGTACAGGCCAATCTGATCGGCGTCGTCGAGGATGACCCTGCCCTTGTGGACTACTGGCGAACGCACCTCATCGACAACGGCGTGTGGGCCAATGAACCCGTACCGCTTTATCCATATCCGAGTTCGCCAAGCTATCGCGAGCTTTGGGGCGAACCCGACGACCTCGCCTGGGAGCGCGCCCATGATCACTATCTCGCATCATTCCAGAAGTTCAGCGACATCCAGGAAAGGCGCCCGCGTCCGCTGGCGGAACTGGAGGCGACATGTTGCGGACACTGACGCCGCGCTCGCGGCGCATCCTGATGACGGTCGACGCCGTGGGCGGCGTGTGGCGCTATGCGCTCGACCTGGCCAGGGAACTTGTCAATGGCGGCGATAGCGTGGTGCTTGCCGGCCTCGGTCCGCCACCGTCCAGGCAGCAGGCCGACGAGGCGGAGGCTTTCGCGAAGCTGATCTGGCTGAACACGCCGCCGGATTGGATGACCCGCAACGGCGGTGATCTCGACGCGCTGCCGCGGGAGTTGCATGCGCCCATGCGCGACCACGCCATCGACCTTGTCCATTTCAACGCGCCTTCGCAGGCAGCGGGATTCGACGCGCCATGCCCGGTCGTGGTGGTCTCCCATTCCTGCGTGACGACTTGGTTCCATGCGGTCAGAGGACAGGCGGCGGATGGGGCATGGGCCTGGCAGAAGGAGCGCAACAGACGCGGCATGGATCGGGCCGACGCGGTCATCGCGCCGAGCCGCAGCCATGCCGACATGCTAGAGACCTGCTACGGCCCGATCGCGCGCTTGAGTGTGGTCAGAAATGGTGCCCGTCCTCTGCCGAATGCCGAAAAGCACCAACCGCTCGTGTTCGCCGCTGCCCGCTGGTGGGACGAGGGCAAAAATGCCGCGGTGGTCGACCAGGCGGCGTCCCTGACGCGATGGCCTCTGTTTGCCGCCGGGTCGACGAACGGCCCAAACGGCGAGCATGTCAGCTTCAGCCATGCTGTTCCTCTGGGAGCAGTGCCGTCCGACGAGGTGCGTTCGTTGATGGCTCGCGCCGGCGTTTTCGTATCGCCATCGCTCTACGAGCCATTCGGCCTGGCCGCGCTGGAAGCCGCCATGTCGGCTACGCCCCTGGTGCTTTCCGATATCGCCACCTATCGCGAACTATGGGACGGGGCCGCGATATTCTTTGACGCGCGCGATCCGCACGATCTCGCTGCCTGCCTCAATCGTCTCTCCAGCGATGCCGAGCTCAGGCGAGAGCTTGGCCAGGCAGCCATCCGACGCAGCCGCAGGTTTAGGCTGACAAAGCAGACAGCGGCCATGCGCGGCGTCTACGACAAAGCGGCCTTAGCGATGGCGGAGCGCTGATCATGCGCTTTGTGTTCTACACCCACTCGGTCGTTTCCGACTGGAACCATGGCAATGCCCATTTCCTGCGCGGCGTGATGCGAGAGCTGGTCCAGCGCCGGCATCAGGCGATTGCGCTGGAGCCGGCGAATGGCTGGAGCCGGTCGAATCTGCTGGCTGAGAAGGGGCCGTTCGCCATCGAACGCTTCCGCAAGGATTTTCCCGAACTGATGCCGGTGACCTACGATGCCGGATTTGATCACGAAGCCTGGATTGCCGAGGCCGACGTTGTGATCGTTCATGAGTGGACGGATCCGGAGCTTGTCGCACGTATTGGCCGTGCCCGGGCCGCCGGCGGCAACTTCATCCTTCTTTTTCACGACACCCACCACCGGGCCGTGTCTGCGACCGAGGCACTCTCGGCGCTCCGGCTGGAGCACTATGACGGCGTTCTCGCCTTTGGCGAAACCTTGCGCGAGAGCTATCTGCGCGCCGGCTGGGGCAAGCGCGTCTTCACCTGGCATGAAGCGGCGGACGATCGCCTGTTCAAACCGCACCCGGAGATCCACCCCACCTCCGATCTGGTCTGGATCGGCAACTGGGGCGATGATGAGCGGACCGCCGAACTCAAGGAGTTTCTGATCGAGCCGGTGCACGATCTCGGCCTTGATGCCGCTGTTCACGGCGTACGCTACCCCAAGACGGCACTTGCGGATCTGGCCACCGCAGGACTGCGCTATGAGGGGTGGATCGCCAATGCCGACGTGCCGAAGGCTTTCGCCGCGCATCGTGTCACAGTTCACATCCCACGGCGCCCCTATCGCGAGAGGTTGCCCGGAATCCCGACGATCCGCATGTTCGAGGCACTCGCCTGCGGCATTCCGCTGATTTCAGCGCCATGGTCCGATGTCGAGCAGCTTTTCAGGCCCGGTGTCGACTTCCTGTTTGCCGAGAATGGCTCGCAAATGCGGCAACAGCTTCGGACGGTGTTGTCCGACGAGGACTTTGCGGCCTCCCTGGTGACCTCGGGTCTCGAGACCATCCGCTCGCGGCACACCTGCCGCCACCGCGTCGACGAGTTGCTCGGCGTGCTCACGCAATGCGCGAACCGACACACCGCCGTCCCGACAGCCGCAAAGGAAGCCGTCGCATGAAGATCGCATTCTATGGATCGAGCCTTTTGTCGTCCTACTGGAACGGTGCCGCGACGTACTATCGCGGTTTGCTCAAGGCACTTTCGCAATTGGGTTACGAGATCACGTTCTACGAACCCGATGTCTACGACCGGCAGAAGAACCGCGACATCGAAGCTCCCGACTGGTGCACTGTCGTCGTTTATGAGGCGACCCAGCATGCGCTGATGCAGGTCGCGGCACGTGCCGCCGGCGCCGACATCGTCGTCAAGGCGAGTGGCGTCGGTTTCGAAGACGAGGCGCTGCTTCGCGCCGTTCTCGACCACGCCCGCAGCGACGCGCTTGTCGTATTCTGGGACGTGGATGCGCCAGCCACGCTTGCCCAGTTGCGCGACGAGCCGGACCACCCGCTCCATCGTGCACTGCAGGAGATCGACCTCGTGCTGACCTATGGTGGCGGCGATCCCGTTGTCTGGGCCTATCGTGCCATGGGCGCCAAGGAGTGCGTGCCCATCTACAATGCGCTCGATCCCGAAACGCACCATCCGGTCGCCAGCAAAGCGCGTTTTGCCTGCGACCTGGCGTTCCTCGGAAACCGGCTGCCGGACCGTGAAGCGCGTGTCGAATCGTTTTTCCTCGATCCCGCCAGCCAGCTGCCGAAACAGCGTTTCCTGCTCGGCGGCTCGGGTTGGGGCGACAAGCCGCTCCCAACCAATGTCGGCTGGCTCGGCCATGTTGGCACCCGCGATCACAACGCCTTCAATGTCACGCCAAAAGCCGTGTTGAACATCAGCCGCGACAGCATGGCAGCCAACGGTTTTTCACCGGCCACGCGAGTGTTCGAGGCGGCTGGCGCCGGCGCCTGTCTCATCACGGATGCATGGCTGGGCGTGGAACTGTTCCTGAAACCAGGCGAGGAGATCCTGGTCGCGCGTGACGGCGGCGATGTCGCGGAGATAATGCGCTCGCTGACCCCCGGTCGGGCCAAGGCAATCGGCCAAGCCGCACTTCACCGCGTGCTGGCGGACCATACCTACGCGCTTCGGGCGGATGTGGCGGATGCCGTCTTCAAACGTCATTTCGAGCACGGGGCCGTGGAGGCAGCGGAATGACCAAGAAACTGGACATCGTCTTTCTCGGCCTGTCGCTGTCCTCATCCTGGGGAAACGGCCACGCCACGACTTTCCGGGGTCTTTTGAAAGGCTTGCACGGACTCGGTCACCGGGTGACTTTTCTGGAGCGCAACGTGCCGTGGTACGCCAATCACCGCGATCTGCGCGATCCGGAGTTCTGCGCCTTGCGCTACTACGAAACCACTGCGGAGCTGCAACGCGACTACGCACAGTGCCTGGAGCAGGCCGACATCATCGTCATCGGATCCTTTGTTCCAGAAGGACGCCAGGTCATCGACATCGTCGCCTCGCTTTGCAAGGGGCAGCTCTGCTTTTACGACATCGACACCCCGGTGACCCTGGCCAAGCTTTCAGCCGACGATTGCGATTATCTGAGTTCGCGGCAAATTCCGTATTTCGATGTCTATTTCTCCTTCACTGGCGGCCCAACGCTCAACCATCTGGCGCAAGACTTCGGCGCGCGCCATGCCGAACCTCTCTATTGTTCGGTCGATCCAGAACGGCATCACCCGACAGGAGATCCGATCCGCTGGGATCTCGGCTATCTCGGCACCTACAGCATGGACCGGCAGACAACGCTGAACGCTCTGCTGCTCGAGCCCGCACGGCATATGCCGAACCTCCGTTTCGTCGTGGCCGGCTCCCAATATCCATCCGACATCATCTGGCCGGACAATGTCGAACGCATCGAACATTTGCCGCCAGCCGATCACGCCGCGTTCTATAGCCGTCAGCGCTACACGCTGAATGTCACACGCAGTTCCATGATCACCGCAGGATGGTCGCCCAGCGTGCGCCTGTTCGAAGCGGCGGCTTGCGGCACGCCCATCGTCAGCGACCGCTGGCCAGGGCTCGACAGCTTCTTTCCTGCATCGGCGATCCACACGGCCGCGGAGACGGACGAAGTCATCGATATCCTCGTTGGCGAGTCCGAGCGCGCACGCCTGGCCATGGCCGGCCGGGCTCGCAAACTCGTCCTCGCTTCCCACACCGGTGCGGCCAGGGCTCGCGAATTCGTGGCGGCGCTGACCCAACCAAGGGCGACGGCCCTCGATCTCGACATTGGAAGTGCAGCATGAACGGCAGACAGGAGAAAACAGCGATGCGACAGACAAGAAAGGCGCACAGGGCAAAGACGGTGCTTGTTGCCGGCGGCGCGGGTTTCCTCGGTTCGCATCTTTGCGAAGTATTGCTCCGCAACGGCTGGCGCGTGATCTGCGTCGACAATTTTCTGACCGGGCGCATGGAAAACATCATCTCGATCATGGACCGGCCGGGTTTCCGGTTGATCGAGCAGGACATCTGCCGGCCACTGGATCTCGGCGAGCCCGTGGATCACATCTTCAACCTGGCCTGCGCCGCCTCACCGCCGCGTTATCAGGCCGACCCGATACACACCACGCGTACCTGCGTGATCGGAACCCTCAACCTGCTCGAACTCGCTGTCCGCAATGACGCGCGACTGCTGCAGGCCTCGACGAGCGAAGTGTATGGCGATCCGGAACAACACCCGCAAAGGGAGGATTACGTAGGTCATGTGAACTGCACCGGCCCACGCGCCTGCTACGACGAGGGAAAGCGCACCGCCGAAACGCTTTGCTTCGACTATCTAAGGGCCGGCAAGGCCGACGTCCGCGTCGCGCGCATCTTCAACACCTACGGTCCGAGAATGGATCCGGCCGACGGTCGCATCGTCTCGAATTTGATCATGCAGGCGCTCGAGAAGCGTCCGCTGACGATATTCGGCGACGGCCAGCAAACGCGATCCTTCTGCTATGTCTCCGACTTGATTGATGGATTGATGCGCCTGATGAACATCGACCCCAATCCGGGCAAGCCGGTCAATCTGGGCAATCCCGGAGAATTCACCATCGTGCGACTGGCGGCATTGGTGAAGGCGATGACCGGCACCAAGTCGGATCTGAAATTTCTGCCCCTGCCGCAAGACGATCCTCGGCGCAGGCAGCCTGATATTTCGCGTGCGAAAACGCTGCTTGGCTGGTCGCCGAGAGTGCCGCTCAACGAAGGGCTCAAGCTGACGATCGATTATTTCGCGGCGCTCGAAGGCACCGGCATCGGCGATCAGATGACAGGCCTTGCCAAAAGGAGACCCGCAGGCGGGCTGCAGAACCTTCCTGCATGACGTGGGCCGCGGCCGGACCTGCCCGGAGATCGTGCGGAACATCCATCCAACCTTGTAGTTTGGCGGGAGGGACCCGATACGGAGGATCATCCTCATGCAACCCAAGCGACCCGCGAAGGATGTCGACAAGATTGCCGAACGCGAGGCGGCCGCCTATCTGCGGCGCTCCTCGATCACCTATCTCGAGTGCTGCGTCAGCCTGATGATGACGCATCTGCAGCGCGAGGAAGTGGCCGCTATTCTCGAGCAGGAAGCAGACATGCTACGAAGGCTGGATTGATCGAAACGCTACACCTGAGATTCGTCCAGGAATCGTATCAGCCCCGCCCTGTATCGGTCTGCGGTCGCGGCCAGCCTTGCTTTTTCCTGGCCATTTTCGGATTGCGCAGCCGTGCTCCAGAGCCCGATTTGGAACGCCAAATAGCAGGGTTCGAAAAAATCGATGTGGCCATTGTCAATATCGAGCCCCATCCCCTCGACCAATGTCGTCACATCGCTGTCGGACAGTCCATATTCGACACGGGCGCCGGCAATGTCCCACTCTATCGGCTGGCAGCCAATCAAATCGTGTGCCCGGCAATGGTCGACGGCATCTGTCTTGACCACCGAGCCGTCGGCACAAACGAGAAACTCCCACGCGTGAAGCTTTCCGTCGATTTCCACCGGCTGCAGAACATGCGCAGGGGTTTTTTTCGAGAGCCAGCCGCGCAACGTCGCCGCTCGGTTCTCGCCCAGGGCTTCAGATGTGTTGGAAACAGCCATTTCCGCGAGTGCGAGCAATGATGCACCCGGTTCGCATGTTCGGAGATTGAGCGCCCGCCAGGTTAGATAGCGCGTCAACTCCGCGAGCAGCCTTCCTCTGGGCAGCGGCGCCTGGTCCATCGTGGTGCCGTCAATCCACCGTTCAACCAGAAAGCCGTGGCAAAGCCCGACCACTTGCGATCCCAACCCGGCTTTCCCCAACATTTCCGCGGCTCGTCTCTTACGCCGTCCGGTTTCGCCGAGGCCGGCGAATTTGACGAGCCAGCGACCACACCCCGCGGACGCCAGGAATTTACGCCGCTCGATGCCGCGCGGGCTCGGCGGCCAATGCTTTTCGTCGACGTAGTGGACGCTCCTCCATTCGCCACCAGACAGTTCGGTCAGGCGTGCTTCGGGGCTGCCGACCGCCTCGGCCACCCAGTCGCGCAGCGTGGGAATGTTCGAGCTTTCGGGGAAGGTGCATTCGAGCGCCGTCGCCACATGTTTCGGACAGCGCGACCATGTCTCCCTGGCCTCCCGTGACGCTTCGATGCCCGGGTCGCCAGGATGGCTGGGAAACAGGTGAATGCGGTCCATACCAATACCCAGTTCCCGCAGCCACGCGACGACGGCGTGCATCGAACTGCCGGACAGACCGGGACCTTCGTCTACAACGGCGAAGCGTGCCGATGGACTGTTCTTCCAGGTGGCGATCGAGCGCGGATCGGCATTGATGTGCCTGCGGAAAGGATGGCCGACCGGACGAACGCTGAATGGCGCCGGCGCGCCAATCGCGGCAGCCACTATGGCTGCAAGCCCCAGGCCGATGCTGCGGATGCCGATCACGCATGTGTTCGCATCGAGACCTGACTCCTGCGCCGCTCCCAAATAGCTTTCGGGATAAAGCGTGTAGTGCGCGTAACCCTCGGCCGAACCGGTCAGAACCTCAGCTTCGCAATCCAACCCGTCCAGTAGTTGGAGAAGTCCCGGGTCGATGCCACCGCCTACGGCGAAACCGCTTCGCCACGACTTCGCGACCTCGGCCGCAAGACCAACCAGCAATCTGGCGCCTTGCTGTTGCCGCGGCGAAAAGAAGTCGATGCCGCTGTTCTCGAAATCGACATCGGCAAGCGCGCGAACCAGTTCCGATACGCTGATGAATAGGCCGACCAACGCGGCATGGCGTCGGACGCCATGAGCCATGCGGTCCAGACTTTGAGCAATTTCGCTCGCAGCATCGCGAAGCCGTTCTGCGCTCTGCCTCCGCTTCTGGTCTCCGTAAACGATCATCGATCGGTTTTCCAATGCTTTGCCTTGCGGCAACGCAGCGAGCGCTGCTTCGATCCATGCGGTCTTGCGCAATTTTTCGGCAGGCCAAGGAACATTCCGGCACGCTGGTGGTTCGGCGGCAGGAACTTACCTTTGAACAGCATAGGGCGGCAGTTTCGTGGGATCGAAAAAGGTTCGTGTCGGTATCGTCGGGGTCGGCAATTGCGCATCCTCCCTGGTGCAGGGCCTCTCCTATTATCGTCACGCAAAGAGCAACGAACCAATCCCAGGGCTGATGCATGCCGACCTCGGCGGTTACCATGTCGACGACATCGAGATTGTCTGCGCATTCGACGTCGCCAGGAGCAAGGTTGGCCTCGACGTCGCTGAAGCAATCTACGCCGCCCCGAACAACACGTTCCGCTTTGCCGATGCGGCGGCAAACGGCGTTCGCGTCGAGCGCGGACCGACACTTGACGGCATCGGAAAATACTTGCGCGACGAAATCGAGGAGGCGCCGGAGCCGGTTGCCGACGTCAGCGAAATCCTGCGCAACAGCGGCGCCGACGTGCTGGTCTCTTACCTGCCGGTGGGCTCCGAGGAGGCGACGCGCTTCTACGCCGAATGCGCGCTTGAGGCCGGCTGCGCCTTCGTCAACTGCATACCCGTTTTCATCGCCTCACGTCCGGAATGGCGCCGGCGCTTCGAGCAGCGAGGGCTGCCGCTGGTCGGCGATGATATCAAGAGCCAGGTCGGGGCGACCATCGTTCACCGCCTGCTGGCCAATCTCTTCCGCGAGCGCGGCGTGCGCATCGATCGCACTTATCAGCTGAATTTCGGCGGCAACACCGACTTCCTCAACATGCTGGAACGCGAGCGGCTGGAATCAAAGAAAATTTCCAAGACCCAGTCCGTGGCCAGCCAGTTCGATGTTCCCCTGGAGCCGGGCAATATTCATGTCGGACCCAGCGACCACGTACCGTGGCTGACTGATCGCAAATGGGCCTATATCCGAGTGGAAGGGACGACCTTCGGCGGCGTGCCGCTCAACGCCGAGCTCAAGCTGGAAGTCTGGGATTCTCCAAATTCAGCCGGCGTGGTGATCGATGCGATACGCTGCGCCAAGCTTGCGCTCGATCGCGGCATAGCGGGAGCACTGACCGGTCCCTGCAGCTATTTCATGAAGTCGCCTCCCGAACAGTTCACCGACGCCGAAGCGCGGCAGCGCACGCTCGCCTTCATCGCCGGCAAGGACGAGCCTTTGCTGGATGCCGCGGAATGACGACAACGTTCTTTTTGATCCGTCATGCAGCGCACGACAATGTCGGCTCCTATCTTGCAGGACGGATGGATGGCGTTTGCCTTGGCGAGGCTGGGAAGGCGCAGGCCGCGCATCTTGGTGGCCGCATGGCCCGGGAGCCGATTGAAGCCATCTTGTGCAGCCCGCGTGAGCGTACGCAAGAGACGGCCGTGCCGATCGCGCTTGCCTGCGGCGTCGGCGAAATCGCGATCTGCGCCGAACTCGACGAGATCGATTTCGGCGATTGGTCGGGAAAGACTTTCGACGAGTTGAATGGCGATGCCGGTTGGCGGGCGTGGAACGACCAGCGGCAGGAGGCCAGGACACCGAGCGGCGAGACCATGCTGGATGTCCAGGAGCGGATCGTCGCACTGATGAACGCAGTGCGCGAGCGGCATCCCAATCAGTGTGTCGCCCTGGTCAGCCACGCCGACGTGATCAAGGCCGCCGTCTGCAAGGTGCTTGGCTTGTCGGTCGGCGACTGCTTCCGCTTCGACATCGATCCAGCCTCGATCACGACGATCGTGTCGGGTGACTGGGGCTCCAAGCTCCTGCGAATGAACGAAGCTGCCTGACGAGGACTTTCCGGATGCAGATGGTCATTTTCGGTCTCACCGTTACATCATCATGGGGCAACGGCCATGCCACGCTCTGGCGCGGTCTGATCCGCGCCCTGGGTCGGCTGGGATGGTCCATCACCTTCTTCGAACGCGATACCCCCTACTATGCCGGGACGCGTGATCTCGATCGGCTCGATGGCGGCAACGTCGTCATTTATCCGGACTGGGAGGACATCCGTCGCGTTGCGGAGCGGGCAATGAAGCAAGCGGATGTCGTCGTCGTCACCTCCTACTGTGCCGACGCCGTGGAGGCCTCGCGGCTGGCGCAGCAGACAGGTCGCGGATTGCGTGTCTTCTACGATCTCGACACTCCGGTCACGCTTGCCCGCATCGAGCAAGGCGAGCGTCCGCCCTATTTCGGACCTGAGGGTCTCGCCGATTTCGACCTCGTTTTGAGTTACACCGGCGGCTCTGCGATCGAGGCGCTTAAGTCGGTTTTGGGCGCGCGTCACGTGGTGCCGCTCTATGGGCATGTCGATCCCGACCAACACCGGCCGGCAGAGAAGCGGGCCGAATTCGCCGGTGATCTGTCCTATCTCGGAACCTATGCGGCGGATCGCCAGGCCGGCGTCGAAAAGCTGCTGGTCCGCCCGGCCGCGCGCCTGCCCGACCACCGTTTCATCATTGGCGGCGCGCAATATCCGCAGGAATTCCCATGGAGCGACAACATCTTCTTTGTCAGGCATCTTCCGCCAGCCGACCATCCGGCTTTCTTCTCATCATCTCGCCTGACACTGAACGTCACCCGGGAGGCGATGGCGCAAAAGGGCTGGTGCCCGTCGGGACGGCTCTTCGAAGCGGCCGCGTGTGGGGCTGCCATCGTCACCGATGCATGGCCGGGCCTGGCCGAATTTTTCGAACCCGGCCGCGAAATTTTGTTGGCGCATGACACCGATGATGTGGTCGCCGCATTGCAGTTGCCGGAGCGCGAGCTCGACGGCATTCGAAGGCGTGCCCGCGACCGGGTCTTGGGCGAACACACTTCCGCACGGCGCGCGGCGGAACTGGATCGCATCCTGAACGATGCCTTTCAAAGATCTCCCGGCGAACCGATGAGGGAAGCGGTCTGATGTTGGGCATCGTACCCGCTGCCGGGCGCGGCAGCCGCATTCAGCCGCTCGGCTTCTCGAAAGAGCTGCTGCCGGTCGGTAGCCGGATCGATGGACAGACCGAGCGTCCCTGCGCCGTGAGCGAGTATCTGGTACGGCGCATGGTGCAGGCCGGCGTCGACAAGATTTGCTTCATCATCGGATCGGGCAAATCCGACATCCTTGAATACTACGCCGCCGGCTACGGTGACGCGGCGGCTCTCTTCGTGGTGCAGCCGAACCCCGTCGGTCTGTGCGATGCGATCTTCCGGGCGGCGCCCCTCGTCGCGCCCGACGAGGTCGTCCTGGTCGGCCTTCCCGATACGATCTGGTTTCCCGAGGACGGTTTCCGCCATTTGCCCGACGATCAGCTCTCATTTCTGCTTTTCCCGGTGGATCAGCCGGAATTCTTCGACGCCGTCGTCATCGACGTCCACGAGCGCGTGATCGAAATCCAGGTCAAACGACAGGATGCCACCACGAACTGGGTTTGGGGTGCGTTCAAGATGCCGGGCCATATCCTGCATCAGCTTGCGGCACTCTGGCGTGAGCGCGAGCGCAGTGACGAATATATCGGCACATTGGTCAACGCCTATATTGCGGCCGGCGGTACAGCTTTTGGTGTCAGGGCTGGGTCGGACTATGTCGATGTCGGCACTTTCAACGGCTATCGAACAGCTCTGCGGTTGCTTGAAAACGACGCCTCATCCGCGCAGCGCCGGCCCACCATGATCATGCCCGGCGCGCAGTCGCATGTACCCGTCGTTCCTGGCGAAGGAGCCTGAGCCATGCTGCATTCCCATGCCGAAATCCGCCGCCGCATCGATGCGCTCGGCCCATGGTTCCACAACATGGAACTTGCCGGCGTCCAAACCGCTCCCAACCATTTTCTGGGCAACTACCCGCTGATCAAATGGCGCAAATTTGCCAATGCCATTCCCGCTGATCTGAGGGGCAAGGCCGTACTCGATATCGGCTGCAATGCAGGATTTTACTCCATCGAGATGAAACGGCGAGGTGCTGACCGTGTCCTCGGCATCGATTTCGATGACGCCTACCTGGCGCAGGCTCGCTTTGCCGCCGAGGTTGCCGATTGCGAGATCGAATTCCAGAAGCTTTCGGTCTACGACGTCGGCTCGCTGCGCGAGACGTTCGATGTCGTGCTGTTCATGGGGGTGCTTTACCATTTGCGCCACCCCTTGCTCGCGCTCGACCTGATCCGCGAACATGTCGCCCGTGACCTGATGATCTTCCAGTCCATGCAGCGCGGCAGCGCGGATCTGCCCGAGTTGGAAGAAAACTATCATTTCTGGACGCATGACCTGTTCGACCAGCCGCAGTTTCCCAAGCTGCATTTTATCGAGCACCGCTATGCCGACGATCCCACCAACTGGTGGATTCCAAACCGCGCCTGCACCGAAGCGATGCTGCGCAGCGCCGGTTTCGAGATCGTTTTACACCCCGAGCAGGAGGTCTATTTCTGCCGCGCAGCCGGGGACCCGGCCGGCGGCGGCGCCATCTACCCCTCGAAAGGACAGCTCCATGATTGAAGCCGCCATGATCTGGAACGAGCCCAACAACAAATCGCATTGGGACCCAGAGCTCGATCCCGATTGGAGCCGCTTTGCCAGGATGGCGATCTTGTCGGCTGACGCAATCGCGTCGGAGAACCCGTCTTTGACGAAAGTACTCGGTGGCATCTCGCCGATAGATCCGGGCTTTATCACCCGCATGAAGGAATTCGGCGTGCTGGACCATGTCGATGCCGTCGCCGTGCACGGCTTTCCGCTCGACTGGAACCTGTGGCAGATCCACGAATGGCCACAGAAGATCGGCGAGATCGCGACCGTCACCAACCTTCCCATCTGGGTCAGCGAAGTCGGCGTATCGACCTTCGGCGCGGAAGAAATCCAGGTTTGGGGGCTCAAGCGCACCGCCGAGTTGCTGATTGGCAACGCACCACGCATCCAGTGGTACAGCCTCTACGATCTTCCGCGCGAATGGGAAGCAACGACGCGGCATCGCGAGGCGGAGGGCTCTTCTTACTATCGACATTTCCACATGGGGCTGCTGCGCCAGGACGGTACGCCAAAACCTGCGCTGGAGGAGTTCCTGCGCTACACGCCCGCAATGGGGCTGGTGCAGTGGTTTCATTTCGAGGACCCCCGGCTGGACGATGCCGTCGCCTGGATGAAGCGGCTGGGCGTCACCAATATGCGCACGGGGCTTTCCTGGGCAGACAGCTTCCGGCCGAACGCGCTGGACTGGTTCGACCGGCAGATGGAGGCACTCGCCGATTTCGACGTGACGGTCACCTTTTG
Organism: Mesorhizobium sp. M0772; assembly: GCF_040320135.1. NCBI lineage: Bacteria > Pseudomonadati > Pseudomonadota > Alphaproteobacteria > Hyphomicrobiales > Phyllobacteriaceae > Mesorhizobium > Mesorhizobium sp. M0772. The sequence goes on from NZ_JAMYPB010000021.1 coordinate 59,900, forward strand.
CTTTACACCGCAGCATCGCGGAATGATGCCCCACCACACCAGCCCGCCACTGGCGCCGGAGGAGTTCGCGGAATTCTGCGCAACCATGATCCGCCGCTATGCGCCCGGCATGACGTCCGCTTCGCTCCCGACGCGGCGGGCCTCGGCAGCGTGAAAGTGTCATGCTGCCAATGCATCAGACGCCTGACACATTGGACGAATTAGCGGCATCATCGGCAGGTGGTGCGGCATACGGGACCGAGGCGCAACCAGCCGCGGCGCTCACTGTCCTCAATGTCGCCTACCCTCTCGCACCCGTCGGACCCGATGCTGTCGGCGGTGCCGAACAGGTTCTGTCGATGCTCGATCGGGAGCTGGTTCGCGCCGGCCACCGCTCTATCGTCATTGGCTGCCGCGGCTCCAGCGCGAGCGGTACCCTTGTGGAAATACCGGCTGAAAACGGCGTGCTCGACGAGGCGGCGAAGAGCCGCGCGCAGCAGGCTCATCGCAAAGCGATCGCCGCTGCCCGCGCCCGATGGCCGATCGATGTGGTTCATCTGCACGGCATCGATTTTCATGCCTATCTGCCCGACGATGGTCCGACCCTGGTGAGCCTCCACCTGCCCTTGGACTGGTATCCGGCCGAGGCTCTGCGACCGACGCGCGACGACCTGTGGCTCCATGCGGTCTCGCCCACCCAGCAGCAAACGGCGCCACCAGGGGCCAGACTGGTGGCGCCGATTCCCAACGGCGTTGACATCGAAGCACTGAGCCTGGTGCAGCCGAAGCGAGACTTTGCCCTGGTTCTCAGCCGGGTCTGCCCGGAAAAGGGCATTCACCTGGCCCTGGACGCGGCCAAACAGGCGCGCGTGCCCCTGGTCATCGGCGGCAAGGTCTATCCCTACGAAACACATACGCGCTACTTTCGCGACGAGGTCCAATCCCGTCTTGATGCTCGCCGCCGCTTCCTGGGCCCGCTCGGTTTTAACGCCAAGAGGCGCTTTCTCAACGCAGCCCGCTGTCTGGTCATTCCAAGCCTCGCCGCCGAGACAAGCTCGCTTGTCGCCATGGAGGCCCTCGCCTGCGGTACCCCGGTGGTCGCATTCCCGAATGGTGCGCTTGCGGATGTCATCGAGCACGGCAGGACGGGCTTTCTCGTCAACACAGTCGACGAGATGGCCCAAGCCATTCTTGCGGCGCCCAGCCTGGACGCCGAGGCGTGCCGGGTGGAGGCGCGACGGCGGTTTTCGCTGGAACGGATGATCTCGTCGTATATGGCTGCCTATCAGGCGCTGGCACAACTTGGCACAGATTGCCGGCGCTTCGCTGCGGCACCGTGAGAAAAGCAGTGTTGCGCAGCGAAATCATCGATGACCCCGTAAAATTCGATGCCTTGACGCCGCACTGGTGGAAACTGTGGGAGCAGAGTTCCTCTGCGACGCCGTTCCAATCCCCCGCCTGGCTGGTGCCATGGTGGCGCGCATTCGCACCCGGTGAACTGGCGACAGTCGCGGTCTGGCGTGGCGGCGATCTGGTCGGGCTGGCGCCACTCTATCTCGAGCATGGAACGGCCGGTTCGAAGCTGCTTCCGGTCGGCATTTCGCTCAGCGATTATCTGGACATCCTGGCTGTCCAGGATATCGAGGCGGCGGTCGTGTCCACAATTGCCGAAACGATCTGCTCGGTCGGGTGGTCACAATGGATCTTGTCTGATCTGCCGCAAAACAGTGCCGGTCTTACGATCGCGCATCCCGGTTTAACGGTCGAGAGGCCGGTAATTCATGCAGCCTGCCCCGTGCTTGCTGTTGCCGGCGACGAAACGTTGGCCGGCTGCGTTCCCGCTCGGCGCAGGCGCCAGTTGCGCCGGGCGCGCCAAGCGGCGTCCAGACGCGGCCGGCTCGCGTTGGCGTCAGCTCGGGGTGATCACCAGAACTTCCTGAATCAATTGATCCGCCTGCACCATGCACGCTGGGTTGGACATGGAGGTGGTGTATTGGCCGACCCCGCCGTGCAGCACTTCCATGAGCTTTCACTTCCCTTGCTCGATGCTCACGGTCTGGTCCGATGCTGGTTGCTCGCGATCGATGGCACGACTGTCGCCGCCTATTACGGATTTCACCACCGCGGCCGCGCCTATGCCTATCTCGGCGGCCTCGATCCTGCTTATGCCGAGGAGAGCCCAGGGGCGATCCTGATCGGCCACGCGATCGCGGAGTCGATCCGCGAGGATGCGCGCGAGTTCGACTTCCTGCGCGGCCAGGAGCCCTACAAATACGGCTGGGGCGCCGTTGACAGGTGGACGATGCGGAGGATCTGGACGCGGAGTTGATGTCATGAGTGTGCACGCGCAGCGCCGGACATCGGTCAGACGGGCGGTCGAAGATTGCATGGCCGATGGTGCCTGCGCCGAAGCTGTTCTCGTCAGGCTGGCGCTTCACCTGCCGCCCACAATTGAAGCGGCGGAATTGGCGGAGGTCGTGCTGAAAGTCCGTCCGGCGGATACCGGCGATGCTGAAAGACTGCGAAAGGTCGCTGGACTGCTGCGCCACAAACCGGGCGTCCTTGCCACTTTGCGAGCGACAGGCGGCGCCGTTCGGCATGAACGCGGTAACGGCGAGACGGATATCGCCGTCGTCACGCGGCTGGCCTCGAGTTTTGATGCCGCGGCAGCAATTTCGACAGCCGCAAGTGTCCAGTTAGGATCCCTTGGCGATGACGAGCGGCTGACAGCCATGACCGACGAAATCGTTGAATGGCTCGAGGCGCGAGAATTCACCGGAATTGAACGAGACATTCTCGACATCGGTTGCGGCATCGGACGTTTCGAGCGCGCGCTGTTCAATTCCTTCAAGCGGATGGTCGGCATCGACATATCGTCGCGGATGATCTCTATCGCCTCCGAGCAATGCGCAACGCTCGGCAATGTCGAACTGCGCCAAACCTCCGGTCTCGATCTGGCCGACTTCGACGACGACAGTTTCGATTGCGTGTTGGCGGTCGACAGCTTTCCCTACCTGGTCCTGGCCGGCATGGCTGAGCGGCTTTTCGATGAAATTGCGCGCGTTCTCAAACGGCCGGGCCGGCTCGCATTGCTGAACTATTCTTATCGCGGATCGCTTTCTTTGGACCGGGCCGACATCGGCCGTCTTGCGCAAGCTCACCAATTGCGGGTCGTCATCGACGGCGAGAAGCCGTTTCGGTCATGGGATGGCGACGCCTTCCTGCTTGCTGGGTGAGACGGAACATTACAGCGCGATGCCGGTTCGGGCGTCGGCACCGATCGGTGTCCTGGATTCGAAGGAGGAGATCATGGCATCCGGCGGCAAAAAGCATTTCGGCCAAGGCAGCCAAGGCAAAGGTGCCGGCGCCGGCGCAATGACCACCTTGGACAAGGACAAGATCGAGGAAAACGCGGTTTTGTCCAACCGCGACAGGAAGCAGCATGGCCGAGAGCGCGGGCTGGACGGCAATCGAACCAAGTCCGATCAATTTCAGGATCACGCCGCAAACCGGTTGCTGAAGGACTGACGCCACCGCGCCGCGTCTTGCCGCGGCACGGAGGAAAAACTGTGCAAGGGCCGCCGGTGAGCCTCTCAGCGGCCGACAACGCCTTGTAGTGCCGAGCGCTCATCCACCAGACTTGGATCTAGGGATGCTATCAAGAGAACGTGATGTCTCATTCGAGCGACGATACCACGGATCTGCTTGTCGAGATGGCAGTGGATCGGGAGATTGCTTCCCTGCTGGCCGCCATAGAGCAGGAAAAGATACCAGACCGCCTATCCAAGCTGGCGATCGAATTGCAAAATGCTCTCGTCGAGAAGCATCGGCGAGACGTGAAGAGCTGATTATCTGCGGCTGTCGACCTCTATATCGAGCTGACCATCCGACAGCTGATTTCGCCTTTCTATCAATGTCTGCAACGAGCTCTCCCCGAGTAGCTCAAGGATGTTGGCGCGGGCACGGTTCAGCCGGCTCTTGACCGTCCCTACCGCGCAGCCGCAGATTTCGGCGGTTTCCTCGTAGCCCACTCCTAAAACGCCGATCAGCATCAGCACCTCGCGCTGATGTTCGGGCAGCTTTTGGATGGCGCCGTGAACTTCCTTGCTCTGAACGGTCCATTCCTGGGTAGCTTCCGAAATCGGTCTCGAAGACGCGCAGTCGAGAAGGCCTGGCGCTTCCCGTGCAGCGATCTTGATCCGCGTGTAGTAGGTGTTGCGCATGATGGTGAAGAGCCACGACTTCATGCGTGTACCGGGTTCGAACTTGTCGATGTTGGCGAGCCCTTTGGTCAACGTTTCCTGCACCAGATCGTCGGCATCGTCTGGAACGCGGCAGAAGGTGCGCGCGAAAGCCCGCAGGGCAGGTATCAGATCAACGATGGAAACGTCATTGGTTTGTTGGTCGGCCAAGAGATAGCCTCCGGATGACAATGGTCCAGCTCCCAGAAGAAAGAGTGAATGAACGAAGCCAGAGCTAAATGCATGGAAGTTTGGTTCGTTCCCGCCGTTGGAAACAACTCTTCGAAAATTCCATCGGGCGCGAACGCGCCGACTACGGTCTTCCCCCAAACACGCCCACTTCAAGGGAACGAAACACCATGCTGAGCTTCATTCCCGGGAAGCCTCGCCGGTGCGTTTGGCTGTGCAGGGCATGGACCGAGTCGTGCGGCTGGTAACGCGCAAACCACTGCCTGACAAACCTATTGGCGAACCACGTGGCGAACTCGGCTCCATCGATACATAGCGATAATGGTTGGCCCGGAGGATATGTTAAAGTCCTTGATTTTATCGATTTGTTGGCGCGGGTGAAATCCAGCAATCGGTCGAAGTTGCCGGGCAGTCGGCCAACAACATGCTCGTCCAGCACTTGCTCTATTCTGCCCTCCGATCAGGCTAAGCCGATGAAATACCGGGTCGATTCACCCTTGACGGCGTCGCCGAACGGCGTGCTGTGGCGTACAATCTGCAGCTGCTCTCCGAAGCTGGCTGTTGCGGTGCTGTGCAACTCGCTTTGGCGAAAATCACGGATGACGATCAGCGCTTGAGTGAGCGCCCGAACCGGTCTTCGATCCGCGACTGCAGGAACTCGAGCCCCATCGAGAGCAGCCAATAGATCATCGAGGCGGTGATGAGCATCTCGATGTGGCGGAACTCGGTCTGGCCCTGCGTGCGTGCGAGATACATGATCTCCCAGACCCCGACCACCGAGACCAGCGAAGAATCCTTCAGCATCGCGATGAACTGGTTGCCGGTCGGCGGCACGATGACCCGCATCGCCTGCGGCAGGATGACCAGGAACATCGTCTGGTTAGCGCTAAGGCCGAGTGCCGTAGCACCCTCGGTCTGGCCGCGCGAGATGCTTTCGATGCCGGCCCGGAAGATCTCGGTCATGTACGCGCCGTAGCAGAGCGACAGCGCCATGATACCGGCCGGCACGGCGCCGATCACGTAGCCAATCTGCGGCAGGCCGAGATAGATGATGTAGATCTGCATCAGCAACGGCAAGCCACGAAACAGAGAGGTATAGAAGGTCGCCAAGCCATAGACCACGCCATTGCGGGAAAGTTTGGCGATCGCGCCAACGAAGGCGATGAGGGTGGCAATGGCGATCGAAACGGCCGAAATGTAGAGGGTCGTCACCACACCCTTCGAGACGAGGAAGCCGATCTTCTTGGCAATGAACGCGAAGGACAAGTCGAAGGAATAGAAAAACAACATTAGCAACACGAACAGCTCTATCCAGACTGCCACAATCTGCTGTTTGCGGCTGAGATACCGCAGCGCGTTCCAGTTCGCCACCAAGATCAATGCGATCAGCACCGCCGAGACCGCCCGCCCGACGTCCGGGTTGGCGGCGAGCCACTCGACGGACCACGGAACGAGCTTGCCGAGCCAACTGGCTTTGATGCCGAGCCCATACAGGCCGGCGGCGATGGCGGCGAGCACGAAGAACACGCCAACGCGGCGCGCCGCGTCCGGGTGGTTGAGCAATAGTCGGCCGATCACGTCTTCGATCTCCCTGCGGTCAGCGGGCCCGCTCGCGCCACCAATCCTGCGCCTGCAGCTTCCAGTAGGTGAGTTGCGCAACCGCAAGTCCAGCCGGGCCGCCCGCCCAGGCAAGGCCGAATGGTGCGAACAGCCGGTAGTGGTCCGATTGTCCCAGTATGGCTTCGGCGATCAACTTGCCGGCGATCGCCGTGGTGTTGATGCCATGGCCACCAAAAGCCGTGAGGTACCAGACGCCCGGCTGCAACGGGCCTATCTGGGGCATCATGTGTCGGGCATAAGACATGAGCCCGGACCAGGCGAGTTCGGTCTTGAGGTGTTCGAGCTGCGGATAAGTGGTGACCATCTCACGGCGCAATTGCCTCGCCAACACGCCCGATGAGGCTGCCCGGGTGGTGATGCGCCCTCCCCAGAGCAGCCGCCTGCCGTCTTCGACAACGCGGTAATAATCGCCTGCGCGACGGTTATCGCCGACGGCGTCGGTCGTCGTAATCGCCTTGGCGATGAGGTCAGGCGCCTCCTCGCTCACCATAACGTAAGTGGCGATAGGCAGGAATGCCCGCTGCAGCCGGCCGACCAGTGGCCCCGTATATCCGCCGGTGGCAACCACGGCCTGGCGGGCGCGCACTTCGCCGCCGTCGGTACGCAAGATCTTTTCGGCGCCGTCAAGGTTGGCTTCAACGGCAGCCGTTCTCTCGTATATCCTGCCGCCCAGCCGCTCGATCTCGCCAGCAACGGCGCGCAGATAGTTAAGCGGATGCATGTGGAAGGCGCTGGGATCGCGCAATCCTTGGTGGTAGCGATCGGAATGCAGCACCGCTCGCACCCGGTCGCGATCGAGATAGTCGAGCCGATAGTCGAAATCCCGCGCCAGTTGCTCTGCATATGCCTTGAGCGCGGCGCCGCCATCGTGGCGAAGCACGCTCAATATACCGGAGCGCGGCTCTGCCGCCTTGATGTCGAGATCGCGGATCGTCTGCCGCACGAAGTCGACGCCTTCGATGGACAGGCGGTGCAGTTTTTGTGCCGCGTCGACGCCGGCCATCGCGGCGATGTTGTCGGTGCCGGTGGCGAAACCGGGATTGACGAAGCCGCCATTGCGACCGGAAGCGCCGAAGCCTATCCGCTGCGCCTCAAGCACGACGACCTGCTGGCCGGCGCGAGCCAGCTGCAACGCCGTCGTCAGGCCGGCCAGTCCGCCGCCGACAACGACTGTCTCGCACTCGGAAACGCCGCTCAACGGCGGTCTGATGGTGCTGTCGGCAAGCGTGCGTCGGTAATAGGTGTCAGGACATGTCATGATCAATACGATGAGGTGGCGGCACTAGAGCATTTTGCAGGCAGGCGGAGCCGCCCGGTGTCGTGGAAATGCGGCTGAAACAAAACAGACGGAGCGGGATGTTCAATTGAATGCATCCCGCTCAAGCTTTATCCACGACGCTCCTCAGTCGGCGCTGTAATCCTTGCCGTACCATTTGGTGGTCAGTTTCGCGAGGGTACCGTCCTTCTTCATCTCGTCGAGAATGCCGCCGATCTTGGCATTCCACTCGGCATCACCTTTTTCCGCGATCACCACCAGCGGCTCACGGAAGGCATAGCCGCCTTCCAGGACACGCAACGGGTAGCCGTTCTTTATCGCGTTCTGAGCCGTCTGTTCTGGTGCGATGACCGCGTTGAGGCGCACGCCGTCGCCGAGCCTCAAATCGTCGAACGGCAGCATTGAGTCGGCGAAAGTCCTGATCTCACCGGGCTCCAGCTTGTATTCGATGGGCGGCAGGCCGGGAGCATCGATCTCGAGTTGTCTGCGGATAAAATCCTCCGACGTGGTGGCGGTCTCGACGCCGATGATCTTACCGTTCAGGTCGGCGACCGATTTGGCCGGGCTGTCCTTGTGAACCACGTAAACGTAGGGGCTATAATAATAGATGCCTTCGAAATCGATCACCTTGGCCCGCGCTTTGGTCGGCGTCACCGAGCCGACACCCAGATCGTAGCGTCCCTGCCAATGGCCGCCCGTCATCGTCGCCCAGTCCGGCGTGTCGAAACTGACCTCCACACCGAGACGCCTTGCGATCTCCTTCGAGACGTCGATGTCGAAGCCGACCAACTGATTGCTGTCGTCGAGGAAACTCTGCGGCGGCCAACCGCTGTTTGTGGCGACCACCATTGCCTTCTTCGAGGTAACCCGGTCGATGGTTTCACCCGCCGACGCCGCAGACGCGAACGCGAGCGTGGTAGTGGCTAAGGCCAGCCACGTGATCAATTTCCTCACTTAAACCTCCCTCTTCATCGTCATTCAGACATGTGCTCCCCATAGCGCCCTCCCCGTAGAGAAACAGTAATTGAGAGCGCGGCATGAGATCGATCTCATATCAGCACACATATCGACGAGGGGATCAAGTCCTTTTTCAAGTAGCCAGTTGTCCTCCGGGGGCGCAAAGCATCGGCACCCGCATGGTGCGGCGGAACCCCGTTTGATGTGACGCGCGTGACTTTCAAGACAAGGAACGACGGTCTACTTCAACCTACACAGCATCATAGACAGACGGGCGACACTCAGGATGGCTTGCTGTCTAAGAGTTTCCGATGTTCCGGTTAAGTATGGGTGCGCGGCACACCGGCAGCAGCACCAGCAGGATGATGGCGGAATCGACCCAGAGGACCCTGTTCACGCCCATCGTGTCGACGATCTGACTGGTCGCTAGGGTACCCACGGAGATGGCAAGATTGAAAGTGAAGCAGTAAATGGCCGTCGCGGTCTCTGCGCTTTCTGATGCTGCACTCAGCACCCACGTCTGCAGCGTAATGGGCGCCGCGCCATACGCGAAGCCCCACACCAGCAGCAGGATGGTTCCTGTGAGCGGCGTGACCCCGAGCAACGGGAAAAGAGCCAGCGTGGCCCCGAGCCCAATGACGACGCAGGCCAATGTGCGACCGACGGATTTTGCGGCCCAGACGCCTGCGACGGCGTTGCCAATCATTCCGAGAATGCCATACCCCACCAGTAGCCAGCCTATGCTCCCTGCAGTGACGCCCGAGACCTCCAGCAACACCGGGCTCACGAAGGTGTAGGCACCGTAGTGAGCAGCCACCAGCAGTGCGGTCGCAACCACGCCCGACAGGAGGGCGGGATTGCGCAATTGCGCACGCAGGGCTTTCACCTCCACAGGCTGCGCCGCCTCCAGCTTCGGAAGCACAAGCAGGGCGGCGAGCAGTATGGCAAAGCTCAGACCGGCGAGAGACCAGAACGCGCCGCGCCAGCCGACTAGATCACCGATGATCGTGCCAGCCGGCACGCCCAGCACCGCAGCGGCACTTACACCGCCGAAGACAATAGTCATGGCGCGCGGCACGGACGGTCCAGGAACAAGGCGTACTGCGATGCTCCCGGCTATCGCCCAAAAGCCACCGATGGTGATCCCGACGAGCAGCCTGGACGCGAGCAGAACGGGAAAGTTCGTTGCGAGCGCTGAAATCACGCTCGCCGCAGCCATTACCGCGAGCAGGCCCGCCATCAGAATACGCCGGTCGAGCCTCCCCACTGCCAACGGCAAACCGATAGAAGCGAACGCCGCAATTACGCCGGGTATCGTCACCGTGAGACCGCCACTCCCAATAGAGACATTCAACTCGGAAGAAATTGCCGGAATCAGCCCCACAGGGAGTTGCTCCGCAGTGATCATCGAAAAAATACCCAGCGATACGGTGAGCACGGAGAGCCACATGCGAACAGTGGCTCCCTGTTTCTCCTGAAGGGCTGCTTTGGTCAGAGACATGATCACCTCCAGCCCGCGAGAAGGCACTCGACGCCGACGTTTCGGGCAAATGTTAGAGAGACGGATCGGGCAATTGATCCCGGCCTGGCTTCAGATAATCTGTCCACTGTGGATTGATAATCGAGGGAAATATGGATGGTGAACTCACGAAACGTGAATGAAAGAGGTGATTGCAGTTGGACCGGCTGACCAGCATGACCGTGTTTGCCAACGTCGTCGGTGAAGGCAGCTTCGCTGGAGCGGCCAAGCGGATGCGACTATCGCCAGCGGCCGTGAGCAAGCATGTCCAAATGCTGGAAGAGTGGCTTGGCGCACGCCTTCTCAACCGGACGACCCGGCGCATCAGCCTGACAGAGGTCGGCTCCTCCGTCTACGAGCGCAGTCTGCGCATAATCGAGGATGTCGAGGAAGTTCGTACGAGCGCGGCCGAGAGCAAGACACGTCCGACCGGCTCACTGCGTGTCAGCGCGCCGATCTCCTTCGGCGCGATGCACCTTGGGAGAGTCGTTGCAGAATATCTCGCGGTCTATCCGGAGGTGTCGGTTGAGTTGGTGTTGGACGACCGTGTGGTTGATATCGTGGAAGAGGGCTTGGATGTCGCGGTACGCATCGCTCCACTCACGGTTTCCAATCTGGTTGCTCGCCGAATCGCGCCCTCACGCGAGGTGGTCTGCGCTTCGCGCGACTATCTGGACAGACGCGGGCGTCCCACAAAGCCGTCGGATCTCCACGACCATGATTGTCTGGACTACGCGTTGCGCGCCAGCCGCGGAAAATGGCGGTTCGACGGACCAAAGGGGGAAGTTGCGGTAAAAATCACTGCACGGATGACGGCAACGAACGGGCAGCTCCTGCGCGATGCGGCGCTGGGTGGAGCAGGCATAGTACTTTGTCCCACTTTCCTTGTTGGAGAAGCCATTCGTTCGGGCCAGCTGGAGACAGTGATGCCCCAGTTCAAGCCGGTAAGCCGGTCGATCTACGCGATGTACCCGTCAAGAAGGCATCTTTCCGCCAAAGTTCAAAGCTTCGTGACGCATCTCGCCGCCCGCTTCGGTGAGAACCCACCTTGGGACAACTTTGGACCATGACGACGGGATGTTGAGTCCAGAGGCCGCGCGCACTTGCACGGCCCTTTCTGTGCATGGACCAGCACCCACGCCAATGGGCGGTGCATATCGAGCCGTCAGCACCTTTTCGAGACTGAAGGATCCGCTATTTGCCGACGGTCAGTCGCTGAGGCCCAATCCGCCGCCCATCCGAAGCGCCGCCACAGCGCAAGTTGTAGCATCTGCGGCGTCTCTGGTTCTCTGCGGCCACCGGCGGAACGGGTTGTAAGCAGGCGCGTTCCTCCAGCGTCAAGCTTGGAGAACATACATGGATGACGAGCTGCGCCTGAAGTTACAAGAGCTGAGCCAAAGCATGCAAACGCGAGCGGCCGAACTTTCGACGCTCGGCGGCAACGCAGACATAAGTACGCTGATGTCGGGGATCGCCGTCGCTCTGGAGGCGCTACTGGTGATTGCCGAAGAGATGAAAACGCCACGTTCCGGCCCTTCGGTCCTGCCCGACGCTACATGAACATCTCCGATCGCTTGGGAGAGGCTCCCGAGCGAGAGCGCCTACCGCTCACCAGCAAATCGCTCGCCGAGGAACTGGCTTTAATCCACATTCCGGGTTGGAGAGTGGAGAGCGCAATCTACTCGGTGGAGTACTCCAGGGGGGTGAGCGTCGGTAGAAATGGATTTTGCACTCGACGATGCCTTTGGGTAATCGAGGACGGCCTTAGGACGGAGGACCCCGATGGCTTGGATGGCCGCAATTTGCCCGATTACAGATGAGCAGGCACTCGTTAATTCGGAGACAGTTGGCGACATCCGGGAGTTTCGCTGTCCGAGTTGCGGCGACTTCAAAATCACGAACTCGGCCACCGCGATGTTCAAAGGCCTGTCGGCAGAACAGAAGTTGGAGCGCTTCGAATACGCTAGGGCAATCGCGGGCGACAAAGCGATCACAGTGACGACGGAACATGGATCTGTCGATACCGAAGATCAATAGAATACCCGCCCGACGAGCCGGGTTCCCAGCGCATCTCCTCATTGCTGCCCTGAGACCATTTGACTGCCGGTCCAGGTAATGGGCAGTTTTGAAGGTAGAAGCTCACGTCAACATGGCCAGACCATTTTTACACTGCCGATCTGCGCGGCCAGCAACGCCTCTCGTGAGGGGCAAGGCATGGGCATCGAACGTCTCGGACCGGTCGGCGGCGTAAGGCTGGTTGCCTATGATCCTCCTACCGGCGAATGGAACCAGATCTGCCACAGCGCGTCATAGAAGCAGATCAGGTGCGATTTAACGCAAGGAGTGACATCGATGATCAGGCTCCTTCTCCTCCTCGCCATTGCATTCGCCTTCGCATGCGGCGGGACGGAGGCGGCCAAGCTGGATCTAGCCGCTGTAAATCAGGCGCAATTCTCCGCCGGCGATCCGAAAGGGCTCGATCCTGCCGTGCTGAAGGCGCAAATTTTTTTGGATCGTGCGCGCTTCTCACCGGGGCTCATCGACGGCCGCCTTGGAGAGAACTTCGCCAAGGCGGTCAAGGCCTTCCAGGCGTCGAACGGACTGGCGCCAGATGGCAAGCTCACCCAGGCGACTTGGGACAAGCTGATGGCAACCTCCACCAGCCCAGCTCTGGTCACCTATGAACTGAACCGCAAAGATGTACGCGGCCCCTTCACCAAACGCATTCCGGGGCGCATGGAGAGGATGGCTCGCCTGAGAAGGCTTGGCTATCACGACTCGATCGAGAAGCTGGCGGAGCGCTTCCATGTGAGCGGACCATTGCTCAGGAGGCTAAACCCAGGCACCGGATTCAGGAAAGCTGGAACCACGCTGCTGGTACCAGATGTTGGCCGGGGTGAACCTCCCGCCACCATTGCCGGCGTGGAAGTCGACAAAGGCGCTCATCAGGTGCGCGTGCTCGACCCCTCCAATAAAGCGCTTGCCGTCTACCCTGCCTCGATCGGGAGCGACGAGAAGCCGGCACCAAGTGGGCAGGCAGAGATCCAAAGGGTGGTGCACAACCCGACCTATCACTACGATCCCGATTTTGCATTCAAGGGAGTCAAAACCAAGCGGCCCTTCACCATTGCTGCCGGCCCTAACAATCCCGTGGGATCAATCTGGATCGACCTCTCCATCGAAAGCTACGGCATTCACGGCACGCCCGAACCCGGCAAGATCGGGAAGACCTTCTCTCACGGCTGCATCAGGCTAACGAACTGGGATGCCGAGGACCTCGCCTCAATGGTGCACAAACATATGAAGGTGACTTTCAAGGACGAGTGACGCAAGCCGTCGCATCCCTCGATGGTCGCCGAAACGAGATGTCCGTCTGTGCCCGTGACAATCGCATCTTGCGATCCGCTGGATCCGATCAGCGGATGCTCTGGGTTCGGGGTGTCAGGTCAAGCGGCGCCATTTGCACGGATGGCGGCGAACCAACCACCATGGCGGGGGCGCCAGATTGCTCACCACGTTGGCTCTCTACTTCGCGGCTCATACCTTGTTGAGCAGCTTGCATCTCCGGAACGGTGAAAACCGGCACCTCGCCCTTGAAACCCTGGAGCTCAAAGGCGCCCGCCTGGACGACCGGCATCGATGCTCCTGCCGCAAAGCCGGGTCCAAGCACCAGGGGGATGCCCAGCTTCTTGGTCGTCGATTCGAGCCGTGCCGCGCGGTTCACGGGGGAGCCGATCGCGGTGTAATCGAAGCGCCGTTCGGAGCCGAAATTGCCTACCGAGCAGATGCCGGTCTCGATGGCGACGCCGATTTCGATGGAGCGATGGCCATCCGCGGTGAAGGCGGCGTCTTCGCGCCTCACCCGCTCGATAAGGGCCAGGCCCGCGTCGAGCGCATCCTCACGATGATCGGGTTGATCTAGCGGTGCGTTCCAGAAGGCCAGCACCGCATCGCCCATGAACTTGTCGATGGTGCCGTCGCGCTTGAGGATCTCATCGGTCGCAATGCCGAGGAAATGGTTGACCACCTTGGCGATCTCTTGGGTGTCGAGCTGTTCGCTCATGGTCGTGAAGCCACGTATGTCGCTGATCAAAATGGTGATCTCGCGCTTCTCGCCGGACAGGATTGCCTCGGTGTCCGAGCTTGCGAGGCGCTGCACCACGGAGGGCGACAGATATTGGGAGAACTGTCGCGTCAGGGTGGACCGGCGCTGCTCGCTGCGCCTGTAGAGGACATAGCCTTCGAAGCCCGCAACCATGATGGTTGCAAGCGCCGGCTGCAGCGGGTCATAGAGTGCACCCTGCAGGCTGTACTCGAGAGCGCCGAACACGAACGGCGTGACGGCCAGCAGCGCCAGGGAGAGGGCGCCAAGCACGACACGCCCGGCGAGCACTCCGGAAACCCCGATGAAAACGACGGCACTGAGGAGAAACCAGAGCCGCTCGAGCATACGCGCGTGCGCTGGCTCTGCCAGGAAGCGCCCGGCAAGCATCTGGCCGATCGCATCGGCGTGGATCTCCGCTCCTGGTCGCGCTGGACTCGTCGGCGTGGGCAGGTACTGCGTCAGGCCCACAGCCGACAGGTCGACAATGGCGATGGCGTCCCGCAGCCGCGGATCGCCATGGCCCGAAAGGATAGTGCTGGCAGACAGGCGAGGCGTGTCGGTGGCGGTTTCCCAGAGGCGGATGCTCCCCTCCGGCTCGAGCGGCACAATGGCGCCTGCCATCCTGAGTGCGTCGAACCCGGCTGCACTCATCCGGGCTGTGTAACCGTCCTGTCCAGCGTAAAGGCGCAGGAGCTCGAGTGCGAAAGACGGCCACAGCTGCGCGCGTTGAGGGGTGTTGCGAAGCCAGAGCAGCGGCACATGGCGCAGTACGCCGTCGGGATCGGGCAAGGTGCGAATCACGCCTAGGCCTGCGGCGGCGTTCGAGAATTCGGCAAGCGACCCGGTAAGACCGGTGAAGCCGGGAAGTGTATCGGGTACTTGCCCGACGATCGACCAGCCGGCTTTGGGTTCTGCTTCTGAAACCGTCGCTTCATTGCCCAGGCTGACGGCAAGCGCCGTTCGATTTTTGGACAGCGCCGCTGCCAGGCGCTTGTCTCCGGCCATGCCCTCAGGCGAGGTGTCAGCCTCGGGGAGTACCAGCGCAAGCCCGACCACCGCCGCGCCGGATTGCGTGATGCCATCGACCAGATCGGCCAAGAGGCCACGGTTCCAGGGCCATCGCCCATGTGCCTTGAGGCTGTCGTCGTCTATCGAGACGATCACGACAGGATTGCTCGTCGCCTGGCGTGGGGCGAGAAACTGATAAAAGTCGTACGTCCGCTCACGCAGGCGCGACAACGGCCCGTCAAAAGCCAAATGGCAAGCGAGCAGCAGGAGCACGACCAAAAGGCCGGATATTTTGCGCCTGCCGGCTTGCCGCCAATCAGCCCAGCGCCTACCGACCGAGTGGCTCATCTCGTGCAGCCAGGCCTAATCGCAGTTGTAGTAGTAGCAGCAACCCTCACCCTCACACTCGCCCCGCCGGCCCCCGCTGCCCGCAGGTGGCGTTGGGCTGTCAGGGAATTCCATGACCACTCCTGGCAGTGCGCCGTCCCTGGACCCGCAGACTTTGAGCGAGGAGCCTAGAGCCGACGTACAAATTGCGCTTACGTCCAACCCAGGACCCGGTGCGCCCGGCAGGCCGGTTCCCGCTATCCGGTCGATACTGTCCAAGATCGGGAAGGCGTCGATGCCGCCGTAGCCGGCCAGAAGCTTGCCATCGTCCGACGTGCAGGCGTAGCCCGGGTTCGTGATGACCAGCCGTTTGCCATTGATCGTGCAGGTCATGCGGCCGGCGCGCAATATGCCGACGGTCTGGCCGGCTGCCACCAGCACTTCGATGATGCCGCCTCTCGCTCCGAGCACCATGTGCGGCGTCGCAACCTGCATGACGCCCCCTTTCGAAACCTGGCCGCCATAAAAACGTGCCAGGCCGCTGTTCATCCCGATGTCGATCTTTCCCGACCCGGAGCCCGGATTGTAGACGAACTCATCGATCGTCAGGCTGGTGTTTGGACCAATTTTGGCGCTCGATTCATCCCGGAACACCAGCATTCCGAGACCGGTGGGATTGCTGCGCAACTGGTCGCCGAGTTCGACGCCGGCGCCAACGTTCATCGTCCCGCCGTTATTGCGGACGATGATGGTCTGATAGGCCGTCATCGACCCGACCGTCTCAGCAGCGGATGGTGCCGCGAAGGCAAGGCAGGCGATAAAAATGACGATCTGATGATACCTCATCGCGGCCTCTTTCAATTGAGCGTCAACGTATAGCTCATGAGCATTTCGAACGATTTTCGGTCGCGGTTGGCGAGGGCGAAGTTGGTTTTGCGGTAGGCGAGATCGACGCTGATCTTCTGCGCTTCCGTCAGCTGAAAATCGCTTTCCGAGGCAATACGCCAGAAGTCGCTCTTGATATTTGTGCCGATGCCGACGGACAGATCGGGAGTGTCGCTGTGGCCGGCCGATAAGGCGATCTGGTGCGACCATGCGAAAAAATCCGGTACGTTCATCAACAGGCCGCCATAGCGGACCTCGCCCGTATAGCTGCGGCTGATTTCGCCCGATCCGGAAGCGAAGTCATTCGAGCCGACAAAGCGCAAGCCGAGCGCCTGGCCATTGCGGAAGCGGTAGCTGCCGCCTGCCTCGTAGAAGACCCTGCTATCCGCGAAAATGCCTTGCGAGGCGCTTAGATCGATGTAGCCGCCACCGGCGAAGAGCGTCGTCTCGACCGTCGGGCGAACGACGAAACGTCCACTGAGGCCGATACCGGTTTCGTAAATGTCGCTGTCGAAACGATCCGTAACGGTGAACGCGGAAAGCAGCAGGCGCAGCGAATCGATCCCGCTGTTGGGCAGTCCCTTGTCCCAGGTTATCGCTGCGTTGCCGTGGATAAAAGTCTTCTCGCCACCCGGAACCGACAGGTCTTCCGTGAAAAGACGCTCAGTCGCGGTCAACGACCCCGAAAGAACGAGCGCGTCGGCACTTGGCGTGCCGAGGTCCCACCGCACAAAACCTTCCGCCTGCCCGTAAGGCGAGACGAAGCTGTCGTCGTCCTGCGCCCCGCCTGGCTCAAAATCGGTGAATGCGCTGAATACGCCGCCGGTCAGGGCGAGTTCCCAGGTGACGCCACGCAACGCGCGCTCGATGCGGGCGAGCAGGCGAACAGCTTCCTGTTGCTCACTTGCGGTCAGACCTCCGACTTCGATGCCGTACTGCACCTGCCGCCGGGCCAATTCATAGGACCCGACATGATAATATAACCGGCTGGCCGCAAGCCGGGCGCGCGCATCGCGCGGGTATTGGATCAGATACTGCTCGATCGAGGAGATCGCCTGATCGTATTGCCCAGCGTTGACCGCGACCGTGACGAATTGGGCGAGCGTTCCATTGTCGGCCGGACTGGCGATGCGGGCCGCAAACGCATCGTCATAGGCCCCAAAAAGACCTTGTGCGCCGGCCGGCAACACGCCGGCACAAAGCAGCGCTGCGGCGAAGCCGAAGATCGTTCGAAACGAAGATTGCATGCCGAGAACCCACCCCAAACCCGACTAGTGCGAGAGATTTAGCACGACTGCAAGAAAAAGGCGACTGAACGGTCGCCGGACTTATGCGAGTCCTCAGCAGCTGTTGCAGCTGCGCAACAAGATATCGGGTTTATTCCTATTTCGGATGCGCTGATTGTCAAAAACTCTTCTCGACATTGCTGCACGTGATTGAAGTATTTGGCCCAAGGCTTAACAAACTCAAATCTCATCAGTAGTGGATCGCACAGCCGACAAGATTAATATTGGGTGGGCGATTCTGCGTATCTGGTCACCAGGCTTCAAGGTCACCCACGGCTTCTCCAAAGGCCTTCCGTCGCGTTTCGCAAGAGGCCGGAGAGCTGCCGGAAGGTGCTTCTCACGAGGCGTGTGCGATTCGGCCCGGGTCTTGCAATTTCTTTGAACGCGAGGTCAGCTCATTGCCCGAACTCCCAGGGACGCGTCACCGCACGCAGCTTGCTAGTCTAGAGCACGAGCATGGTTGCCAGCCCCAGCATCAGGCCCATGCCTACAATATCGGTCACGGTGGTGAGGAAGATCGCCGAGGCGACCGCCGGATCGGCGCCTACCCGGCGCAGGCCCAACGGGATCAGCACGCCGGAGATGCCGGACATGAGGCACGATCCGCACATGGCAAGCAGGATCACAAGTGCCAGCATCGGCGCCTGCGCCGCCGACGCCGGTTGCCTCGAGGCATAGAACCACATCGCCGCAGCCGCAACAACGCCGACGAGCGCGCCGTTGGCGGCCGCGAGCGCGCCTTCTCTCATCACCAAGTGCAGCTTCGGTCGTTTGTCCACATCCCCCAGGGCAAGGCCACGCAGCGTCATAGCCAGTGCCTGGCAGCCGGTGTTTCCGCTCTGCCCGGCCAAGACCGGGAGGAACGCCGCCAGGGCGACGATCTTCTCGATCGTGCCTGTGAACGAACTGACCACGAATGCGGCCATGAAGGCCGTTAGGAGATTCAACTGCAGCCAAGGATGACGCTTCAAGAAGGCTGAAAACAGCGGCGTAAAAGAGCGCTCCTCCTTCTGGACGCCTACCATCTGGCCAGACTGGGCGGAAATCTCGATGATTTGCTGCTCGAACAAGCGCCAGCCGCGAACCTGCCCGAGCAGCCGGTTCTCCGCATCCACCACCGGATAGACAGGGTAGTGACGCCGTACCGCCGCCTTGCATGCGTTACTCAAAGAGAGACCGACATCAAGAGCGAACGGCCTGGGCAGCATGATGTGCTCGACAACCGCGTCCGGTTCGCTCAGCATCAGATCGCGCAGGACCGCCAGGCCAACCAGTCTATTACCCCCGTCCGTGACGTAGAGATAAGTGAGCTCGGTCGGCACTTGGGCGCCTCTGACAGCTTCCACCGCGGCAGCAACCGTCGTCCCGACAGGAACGCTGGCGGGGATCGGGTCCATCACCTCGATGAGCGACTCGGGGATCGCGAAACCCATCTCACCGTCATGAGAGCTGATGGGCCGCATATGCTGTGGCAAATGCTCGGCCACCTTACGGGCGTGCCCGTCAGGCAACAGCTTTAGTGTGTCGCGGATGAACTCGGGAGACTCTCTAGCGAGCAATTCAGCTGCGTCATCAGGTGCTCGAGCACGCAGCGTGCGCACCAACTTCTGAACGCCGGTCTCTTCGTTCATATGATATGGCCCCCCAATTGAAAGTGAAAAAGTTGTGAAGTATCGGATCGCACCGGGGCGGAAATACGACAGCTTCTTCCGGCCCCAGCAGTCCGCCTTGTGGTTCTCGCAAGCGCCGCCTGCACGCTCCTAGCTTGAGAAGACAAAGCAGACGTCTACATTTTGGGCGTGCCCTCGTCAGGTCAGCATGCGAGTGTCCGCGCTATTTCCCTCGCTTTTCAACCTTTAGATTTGGGAGGTCGGGTCGCTTGGATACCACACCGGCCTCCTTCAAGGCGGTGTATCCAACCTTTTTGAGGAGCTTCTCTGTTTTGGCGCGCTCCTTGTCCAGAGCGGTATCACCTTTGACCTTGGGCATCCGTCCTCCATTTGGTCGTTGTCGTTCGCCGGTAAATGAGATTGCCGGAAATGTCCCGCAGTGTCGTGCTTTGACCCCCGGCCGAGGACTGAATTGAGGCGCATTGCCGCCCGGCAGCCTTGGCGGGAAGCGGACGGGCGGGCTATTCCTGCTGGAATTGACAGGGCCAATTTTCTGGCCTCGTCATGCCAGAAGGCAACTCGGTCCGGGCGTCCCCGCAAGCCATGTTGAGCTGCCACTGGGACAGACCCGCCGAATTGGATAGATCGAGGCCCTCGATACGGGTCAGAAAGAAAAAAGCGCCCTCAAAGTCTATCGGTGCGGTGAACTTCGCTCCTCGGAAATCCGCCCGCGCGAGATTGGCAAACGAAAAGTGGCTGCCGCTGATATCGGCGTCATGGAACTGTGCACGCCCCAATTCCGCCTTTGTGAAATCAACATTGACCAGATTGGCGTTCTGGAAATTCGAGCGCTGCACTTCCGCGCCCGTAAACACAGCGCCCTGCGCGTCCATCTGGCTGAAGTCGGTCCTGTACGCCTCGATTTTGTCGAACCGGGCGCCTTTGGCGGTCGAGCCGGCCAGGGAAGCGCGCACAAGCGTTGCCTTCTCAAAATTTGCCGCAAGGAGATTGCTGTTCCTGAGGTCGGTCGAAGTGAAATCAACACCGAACAGGTTTGCCCCGCTCAGGTCCTGTCCTTCCAGGATGAGAAGCTTTTTGTCACACTCCTGCCAATTGACGCCAGGCGTCGCGGCTGCGTAGCAATCTTGAGCGGCGGTGGCGTTTTGCCAAGCAAATACAGTGCAAACCGCCAGAACCAAGCCGGATCCGCCGTAAGCTCTGGTTCGTCTCAAAGTCATTGTTGCTGGACCCCTCTGCTACTCGCCGACAATCAACCTTACCACATCTGCTGACACTCGAGCCACGGTAACGACCGCCGTCACAGTTTGCGCATCAACGAACCGCCGATAGCCAGCAGCAGCTTGCGAAATTATCGAGAGGTGGGGAAAGGCTTTGACGGCAGAGCGCTTTTTCGCGGATGCGATCACAAAACAAAGAGTTCGGCGTAAGCCGTGAGTTATTGGTGGGCCCGGAGGGCGAACGGAAATTGTTGATTTTGCTGAATTTTGGTGGGCCAAAATCTGAAAGGTTCCCGTGTCATTCCGTATGCTCCCGCGACCCCAAACTGCCGACCATAGCTGACCTCGTTTTGCAAACGTTGGGAGACAGGGTCCAGAACCGCGGAAATGGGGGCGGTTGCAGATCGGCGGCTGTGGCAACAGCGCGCGACCAGTTGACGGTGTAGCGCCTCGATATGGCCGATGAGACTCGGGAAGTAACAAACAAGCGGCAGCTTGCAGGCAGTTGTGATCGGTGGAATGGATTTACGTCGAGGCGCCGGACCAGGACGGGCTCACTTGCCTCGAAGTTCAGCCTGTTGGAATGGCGCGGAGGAACGAGTAGTGGTATCTAACGAGCCGGCGGCCTCGATGTTTGACCGCTCGTCCTGCAACTCTCGTATGTCGTCCCGCAAAGTGGTGGCGCAACTGACCACTTCGTTCCGCATTGTTTAAACAGCGTATGACTCAATTACAGTCAAATTTTTTTCTGAGCTGCGAAAAGACCGACACTAACCGTCAAAAAAATTGCGCTTTTGATTTTAACGGAAAATCGCCGCAAGAAATATTTGGGGTTTCACTAGCTATCGGGATCAATCGAGCGATTTTTGGACCTTGCAGCATTCGATGGCCTACCGAACCGCCTCAAAAAGTACCGTCACCTCTTCGGTTGACCCACTCGTTGATCGGCCGTCATACGAGCCCTATGCTGGCACGCTGGCCTATCCTGCCGATTGTAGCTGCCAACCAAAATGTTGTCGGTCACCTCGCTGAAAAAGTACACCCAGAAATAGTCAAGCCATCAGGAGCAAATAGGTCTAAAGGTGGCCTTGCGGTCCTCCTTCCCGGAGCGGTTTCGCTTGCCTGTTCAAACTCGGACGGCTGTTACCCAAAAACCGCAGTGGGTATTTTATGTGCCATTTTTGCGACATTCTATAGAATTTTGCTTGAATTCAGCGTTTTAGCGGTCACTAAATCAATAAGTGCTCCCATATTTTGCAAATTTGTGAACAATCACGGTTGAGTTGTAACGCCTGGCAATAATGGCGCAGGGGAACGTTGGGGTGGGGTGAAATGAATACGACATCTATGTCGGCGATAGGCAAGCGCCTCGGCCTGCTGACGACGGTCGCCATATTGAGTTGTGGGAATGCTCACGCGCTCACTCTCCAGGAGGCGATGGCGGTTGCGGTGGAGTCCAACCCCGAAATTGGCCAAGCGATCGAAAACCGCGAAGCAATCGAATTCGAGCTACGCCAAGCGAAGGGACTTTATCTTCCCAGCGTCGATGTCGAGGCGTCGGCGGGGGTTCGTCGTCTCGACAATTCCTCCCGGCGTTCGCTGTCGATAGAGGATGACGCGCTCTATCCAGCGGAAGCCGATGTCGTTGTCACGCAGACGCTTTATGACAGCGGCGCAAGGCGGGCGGAACTGAACCGTCAGGCGTCGCGGGTCGACGGCGCATCGTTCCGGGTGCTGGAACGGTCTGAATTCATTGGACTGTCTGTCGTCCAGGACTATCTCGAATACATGCTGCAGGCTTCGATCGTTTCAGAAGCGAAGAAGAATCTGGGCTTTCACCAGGCAATCCTCGGCGACATCCGGCAAGGTATTGCAGGCGGCGCGTTGAACGAGGCTGATCGCCAGCAGGCCGAGGAGCGGCTGTTCGCTGCCAAGGCACGTATGCAGGAGGCGACCGAAGAACTGGAGGCTTCCAAGATACGGTTCTTCAAGACGGTCGGTAAGCCGCTGACCAACGCGTCAAGGCCAGGCGATGTCTCGAGCGCGCTGCCAAGGTCGCTCGACGACGCGCTAGGGCTGGCGCGACAGAACAATCCGCGCGTCCACATGGCCAACAGCGATATCGACGCCGCCGCCTCCCTGGTGGATGCGGCGCGGGCGAAATTCGGGCCCTCCGTCATCGCCGAAGGCCGCGCCCGCGGCGGCTATGACATCGACGGCGACGATGGCGACGCCAGCGACCTGCAGGCGCGGCTGGTGCTGCGCTGGAACCTCTATCGCGGCGGCATCGACAAAGCCAACGAGCAAGAGCAGGTCCGCCGCACCAGCGAGCAGCGCCTTGTGCTGCACCAGGTTCTGCGCGAGATCGAGGAAGCCGTCCGTACGTCATGGGATCGCCGCTTCCGGCAGGCCGATCTGGCAAAGACATTGAAGCTTCAGGCTGCCGCCAACGAAAGGCTGGTGGCGTCCTATCGCGAGCAGTTCAAGGTCGGACAGCGCTCGCTGCTCGACGTGCTCGATGCGCAGAACACGCGGTTCAACACAGCTACGCTTGCCGACACCGCATCCTACGCGTCGCTTTTCGCGCAGTACCGGCTGCTGGCGGCAACCGGGCAGTTGCTGAAGACCATGAATCTTCAGCCGGCAAAACAGGCCACCGCCTATGCCAAGGCCGAGTTCAATGCGCCTGAAACGGCCGACACCGAAACGTATGCGCGCACGCCGTCGGAGCAGACGAACGATCTGCCTTTCGACATCCTCGCACCGGTAAGAAAGAAGTAGGAAGGTCAAGGACGAACGATAGTCCTGCGGGCCGATCGTGAACCCACAACCCAAAATCCTCTCCCCAAAAGAGGCGTTCAAGGCCTGCTTCTCCGCTGTTGCCGGGTACCTCGGCAGGCCGAGTTCCGAGACCGTGCTGTTTGCCGGCGTGCCGCTGTCAGACACCCGCATCGATATCGACGCCATCCGGCATCTTGCCGAACGCATCGGTCTTGAAATCACGGAATTCAGCCATCGCGACTTTCTTCGCGGACGCATCGACCTTCCCGCCATTCTGTTTCGCGTCAGCCAGTTGCCGGTTGCGCTGCTTGCCCAGACCGAGGACGGTGGATTTACGACCGCTCCCCAGGAAGACGGGCGCACGACAATTAGCAAATCCGAGTTTTCCGGAAGTTATATTAGTGGCGGCGTTTCCTTCTCGATAACCTATGCCAACGCAGTAGAGGCGATGAGCGTCGGTTCGGCGGCCAAGATCGAGCGGCGACATTGGCTGACCGGCACGATGGGGCCGTTCTGGCGCACCTATTCGAAGGTCATCCTGTCGGCGGTATTCATCAATCTGCTGGCTCTTGCCTCACCGATCTTCACCATGAACGTCTACGACAGGATCTTGCCGAACAAGGCGATATCGACGCTCTGGGTGCTGTCGATCGGGATCGGCGCGGTCATTCTGTTCGACCTGCTCTTGAAGACCGCCAGAGCGTCACTGATCGACTATGCCGGGCGCAAGGCCGATCTTCGCATCTCCTATATGCTTTTCGAGAAGGTGCTGAACTCGTCCTTGTCGGCAAGGCCCGGCTCAACCGGCGAATATGCAAATCGGGTGACCCAGTACGAGTTCGTGCGCGAGTTTTTCACGTCGAACACCATCAGCGTCTTCATCGACACAGCCTTCGTCTTCGTCTTTCTTCTTGTCATCTATGCGATAGGCGGTTGGCTGGTCGTCATACCGGCCATTGCCTTTGTCGCCTCGGTGATCGTCGGGCTGATCACGCAACGGCGCATCGGCAAACGCGTTGCCGCTTCCATGAACGAGGCTTCGCAGCGCCAGGCCCTGCTGGTGGAATCCATCTCCACGCTGGAAACGATCAAATCGCTGCGGGCAGAGGCGTACCTTCTGCGAAAATGGGCGGAGCATTCCAAGAACGCATCCAACACGTCCGAGAAGATCAAACAGCTTTCGGCTGCCGCCGGCAACATAACGCAAGCCATCCAGCAGATGGTCACCGTCGCTTTGATCGTGGCCGGCGCCTATGCCTTTTCGGAAGGGCATGTCTCGACCGGCGCCATCATCGGCACCGTCATGCTGGCGGGCCGGGCGGTGGCCCCGCTTGGGCAGATTGCGATCACCTTGTCCAGACTTCGCCAGGCGATGCTGTCCCTGCGAATGGTGAATTCGATCATGGCGCAGCCTGAGGATCGGCCGGACACGGTTGGTTTCGTCAACCGCCCCATTCGCAACGGTGCAATGGCATTCAGGAATGTCGGCTTTGTCTACCCGGGTTCCGAAAACGAAGTGCTGACCGGCCTGAATTTCTCGGTGAAGCCCGGTGAGCGGATTGGCATCATCGGCCGCATAGGCTCGGGAAAGACGACCATGGGGAGGCTGATCGGCAGGCTTTTCCTGCCGACCTCCGGCGAGCTGCTGCTGGACGGGATCGACATCCGCCAATACCACCCATCGGAGGTTCGCGCCGCGGTCGGGATCGTCGCGCAAGCCAACGATCTATTTTCCGGCACCATCAAGGAAAATCTCCTGATGGCGTGCCCGGAGGCGACCGATGAGCAGATCGTCGAGGCGGCCAAGGCTGCCGGCGTCGACGACTTCGTCTCCCGCCATCCGCGAGGCTACGACATGAATGTCGGCGAGCGCGGCACCAATCTCTCGGGCGGTCAGAGGCAGACAATGGCAATTGCCCGCCTGTTGCTGACCAAACCGAAAATCGTGTTCCTGGACGAGCCGTCCGGCTCGATGGATCTGGCTTCCGAGCGCCAGCTGATCAAGCAGCTCAAAGTGGCTTTCGATCGCAACACGACCCTGATCGTATCGACGCACCGCTTCAGCATGCTCGAGCTGGCCGACCGCCTGATCGTCATCGAGCAGGGCAAGATCGTTGCCGATGGACCGAAAGACCAAGTGATACAAGCGCTGCAGAAAACAAGCGCCTGACGAACAGAATTATGCGTGAACACAGCACGTTGGGACGTGGTAAATGCTAGCCAGGGAAGACCGTCCGCCGCTTTTTGCGTCGGCTTCGATATTCATTATCGGAGCGCTTTTTGCGAGTTCGGTGGCCTGGGCATCCTTCGCCGAGGTCGATGAAATCGCACGCGGCGACGGCAAGATCATACCGGCGTCGAAGACCCAGATCATCCAGGCCAGCGAGCCGGGCGTGGTTCAGGAAATCGCCGTGACGATCGGTCAGGTCGTCAAGAAGAATGACCTCATTATTCGTCTCGACAACACCTTCAACACTTCCAGCCTTGGCGAGCAGCAGGCCAAGGCGCGGGCGCTGCAGACGCGCATTGCACGGCTCCAATTCGAACAGACCGGCAGCCTCGAGGGCGCGTTTCCCTGTCCGTCCGAGATCCAGAAGGTGGCGCCGGAAATCTGCGACAACGAGCAGAAGCTGCTAATCGCGCGGCGCGACAACTTCGAAGTCAAACTGTCGGTTCTAAAGTCGCGGCTCGATCAGCGTGAGAAGGAACTCGACGAAGCCAACGCCAATGCCGATCGCCTCACCAAGAACCTGGCCGTCAGCGACCAGGAGGCGAAGCTGGTCGAAGCGATGGTCAAGAAAGGCCTGATGGCGCGAACCGAGCAGCTCCGCGTCGAGCGCGAGCAGACCGAGCTCAATGGTCAGCTGACGCTTGCCGGAGAGACCATCAAGAAAGCCAGGTCTGCCATCACGGAAGCCAAGCTTCAGGTCGACGAACTTGGCCTGCAGCTGCAACAGGAAGCGCTCAGCGATCTGACGCAGGCGCTGGCCGATCTCTCGGTGGTGGACGAGACGATACGCGGTGCCACCGACAAGGTGGCGCGTACCGATATCCGTTCGCCTGTCGACGGTATCGTCAACACGCTTGACATCAACACGGTCGGCGCCTTCGTCCAGCCCGGCGCGGTCGTCGCGGGTATCGTGCCGACGTCCGAGACCCTGCTGGTCGAAGCCCGGGTCTCACCGCGGGACGTCGCCTTCATCCGGCCGGGCCAGGATGCCCTGATCAAGGTGACCGCCTATGACTTCTCGATCTTCGGCGGCATCGAAGGCAAGGTGTCGAACATCACTGCCGACAGCCTTGTCGACCAAAAGACCGGCGAACCGTACTATCAGGTGCGTGTCGCCACCGACAAATCGACCCTGACACGCGACGGCAAGACCTATTCGATCATTCCCGGCATGATCTGTTCGGTCGACATCAAGACCGGACGCAAAACGATTCTCACCTACCTTCTGAAACCAATCAACAAGGCGCGGGAGGAGGCAATGAGTGAGCGATAGTGCGATCTCCCGCCCGGTCGATCGCGACCGGCTGCTGCCACCGCTGGCGAGTGAGGATTTCGGTCTCGAGTTCCGGGTTGTGGCGCGTGGCGGCACGCGCCGCGGCATTCGTCTGGAGAGGGCGTTCTGGACTTCGCTGAAGCAGATGGCGGAAAGCCGCAAATGCACCATCGGCACACTGATCGAGGAAATTGCAGAGAGCCACGCCAACGCCGGAAACCTGACATCGGCAATCCGCGTAGCCTGCATGCGTGGACTGGCCGACCAGAACGTCACCTTGCAGAGGCTCGCGTCGATCAAGACCATCAACGCCATTCTCGTCGCCTGTCCCTCGCCGGCCTTTGCCCTGGCATCGTCGAAGAAGATCCTGACCTTCAATGCGCCGTTCCAGCAGCTGGTGCGGCGGCAATTGCCGGTGGCGCCGAACGAGGACGCGCGCCAGGATCTCAAGCTGGCGCTGGACCTCAATGTCGCCGACATATTCGCCAGGCTGGACGCCAATGGCGAGACGCCGGTCGCGACCGGTTTCGTCATAGGCGCCGGCGACCGCCGCTACCGCGGTCAACTGAGCGCGGTGCGGGCGCCGGTGGTCGAGCCGGAACTGCTGATGGCGTTCGTCTTCGGCGGCTAGAGCAATTCCGGGAAAAGTGTGAGCGGTTTCCGTGGAAAATTGCGTCAAACAAGAGATAGAGCGCTCAAGACTCTCTGATGAGAGCTTACGGCTGCACACCTTCACCAGGCGCGACCGTCGAAAGGCCGCCCTTGATATCGGCTATTTGAGCAGAACCGGTCTTCGCGCCATGGATCCACGCGCGATCGGTGCTGAACGAATACAGCGGCACGTAGGTCGGCAGGTCTGTATCGCGGGAAACTACATTGCTCAAACTGTCGAGAATGAAGACGCCGCTGCCGGTGCTGACCGACAGCACGGCATGAAAGAAACCGCGCTTGCGATCCTGCAAGACGACCAGCGACATGCTCTGCGCCGGGATGCCTGCATGCAGCAGCGCAGCCATCTTGAGGATGGCGAAATCCTCGCAGTCCCCTGCCCGCCGCTCAAGGATTTCCCGGGGCTTGGCCCAGTAGTCGAGCTTGCCGTAAACCACGCTGTCCTTCTTGTAGGCGATGGCGCGATTTATACTTGAGTTGACGAAGAACAACTTATCGATGAAGCGCTTGTTCCCGGCTGCCTTGACTATCTCGGCAAAGGCGCTGTTATTGCGTTCGCACGCGCTGCTCGCGGTACAGTCGACAATTGCCTTGTAGACCGGCGCCCAGCGCGCCGAAACCGGGAAATTGCGCATCGACAGGGCAACAGAACCGAACACGCCGGGAATGATCGCCGCCGTCTGGATCAGGTCGATCCCGGCGGCGGGCGGCGCGATCGAAGAACCACGCTTTTCATCAACGGCAACAGGACCATAGCTGCTGAAAATCATGCCGATCCGGTAGGCTGAAACCGGCTGCCATGGCTGCGGCCGAGCCAGCGAAACGCCGCCGAGACTGGAAGGGGTTTCGACCGCCGCCAGAACTCCAGCGGCAGTGCCGGCATTCACGGTAATTGCTTTCG
Organism: Mesorhizobium sp. M0772; assembly: GCF_040320135.1. Lineage (NCBI taxonomy): Bacteria > Pseudomonadati > Pseudomonadota > Alphaproteobacteria > Hyphomicrobiales > Phyllobacteriaceae > Mesorhizobium > Mesorhizobium sp. M0772. The sequence goes on from NZ_JAMYPB010000021.1 coordinate 87,994, forward strand.
CGGATGATGGCTGCGGCAGGCTTGTGATCGCCATTGCCAGCAGGAGGAGCCTGAGCCCGGTTATTCCCAGGGCAGATTTTTCTTTTTTCATAACGCCCACCTCTTGACTGTGGACGGTACCAATCTTGTCTCAAATTACTGGAAAGGAAGGTGGATAAGTTTCCTTCAATCGGGAAGATCTATTTTGCGTAAAACTTTATTCAATTTTATACTTCTTTCACCAATCCAGCTCAGCCGGTGGATATCAAACGAGGCGCGGCGCGCCCAATGCATATCAGATTATATCTTCCGGGTTTACCTTACGTAAAAAATGCCGAGACTTGCATAACAGGATATATGAAATTGAGTGCGGGACAGTTGCAAAGCAGAAGTCGTCACTGTCTCTATCCGGGAAATGCCGGAGGGGTTTGGCGATGACGACGAGTAACGATTTGGATACCGTCTCGAATTCTTGGGACGAGCACTCTTCACATGAACATGGCGGCCCGCCATCGCAGGCAGGCATCCAGGTAGCGCAGGCCGCTCAGGCGGCGCCTGCCGAGCCGGTACCGGTCGATGTCGGCAGTGGCGCACCCGTTCAGCCGGCAGCACCCGCGGAGGCGAAAGCGCCGGCGGCAGCCGCGCCGCATGAATACGTGGCCGACGCCAGCAACATCGTGAAACTTCCGGCGGACGTCTCCATCGACAACATCAAGGTCGACGGCCACAATCTGTTGCTGGAACAGGCCGACGGTTCAGTCATCCTCATCAAGGATGGCGCGCTCAACGTGCCGACCTTCATCATCGGCGACGTCGAGGTTCCGCGCGTTGCCTTGCTGGCAGCGCTTGAGGCAAGCCATGTCGATGTCGCCTTCGGTGCCGATGGTTCCATATCGGCCGGCCCGGGCGGTTCGAACCCAAGCGCCGGCGCAGACTTCTCGGTTCCCCCCGGTGGCATCGGCGACGGGTTCGGTCTTTCGGCACTGTTGCCTCCGACAGACCTGGCGTTCGGCCAGCCGGATCATCGCGAGCTGTTCCCAAGCCTGCGGCCGGATTCCACACCGTCGATCATCGACCTGACGCCTTCCGTCGAGGGCGGCGACACCATCGTCAATGAAAAGGGCCTGCCGGAAAGCCCTGGGCCGGAAGGTTCGGGCGAAGCGTCGGCGCCAGGCGTTGACGGCGACATCTCCGAACACAACACCGGCACCTTCACCATCGCCTCTCCCGACGGTGTCGGCTCGCTGACCATCGCCGGCCAGGTGATTTCGGGCGCGGCTCTTGCCAACAGCGCATCGACGCCGATCGACATCATCACGCCGCTCGGCAACACGCTGACCGTCAACGGCTACGACGCCAGCACAGGCCAGGTGAGCTACAGCTACACGCTCGTCCATAGCGCGACTCACCCCGACGCGGGGACAGATTCCATCTTCGACGACATGACGGTGACGGTTACCGACACCGACGGAGACGTGTCCCTTCCGGGCACGCTGTCCGTTCAGATCGTCGACGACGTGCCGACGGCGCATGATGAGGCCTCGCAGTCGATTGCGGAAGGTGCCCCGGCGCTGACGGGCACGCTGGACTTCGTCGCCGGCGCCGACGGCGCGACGGTGACGCATATCAACGGCACGGCGCTGATCTTCGATGCCGGCACGGGTTACTCGCAGTTGATCGACATCGGCGCGGGCACCATCCAGGTGAAGGCGGACGGGTCCTACTCGTTCACGCCGGACGCTTCGGTGGATAACAGTTCCGGTCCGGTAGCTGTTAACGCGACCTACACTGTGACGGACGGCGATCTCGACACGTCGATGGCCAACATCGCCTTCACAATCACGGACGGCGCGGCCCCGGTTGCCGGCGCTCCGATCACGCTGGCGCTTGACGACCAGAACCTGAGTGACGGCTCGACGCCGGCCGGCGCTGACTTCGCCTCGAACTCGATCACCTTCCCGCCGGGCTCGGATGCGATCGCCTCGATCGCCTTTGGCACCGACCTGAGCGGGTTGAACACCGCCAACTTGACCTGGACCCGGGTGTCGGACACCCAGGTCGTCGGCAATGACGGCGCCGTGACTGTGGTGACGCTGGATCTGGCGGTTGCCAACAATGTGGCAACGGTGACGGCGACGCTGAACAACAATTACGATGCCCATCCTGGCATTAACGCCGACGACCTAGTCGATCTGGGCCATCTCGGCGTGGTTGCCACCGACACCGACGGCACCCAGGCGACAGGCACGGTCAACGTGACGGTGTCCGATGACGTGCCGACCGCGGTTGCCGACATCGACAGCATCGGGGCCGGCCTGTTCGGCCCGGCCACCGGCAATGTGCTGGTTGGCGGAACCGATGCCCTCGACGGCAACACGACCGACGGGGTTGCCGATACCAAGGGCGCCGACGGCGCTGCCGTGGTCGGCGTCGTCGCCGGCGACACCAATGCCGCCCTCGACAATACCGCAACACTCGGCGTGCAGATCCAGGGTCTCTACGGCAAGCTGACGCTGGCCGCCGACGGCACCTACACCTATACCCGCGATGCCGGCTCCGCCGGTGGCCATGACGACGTCTTCACCTACACCATCAAGGACGGCGACGGCGACACCTCGCACACCACGCTGACCATCTCGATCGGCAACTCGCCGCCGGTGATCACCGACCTGACGCCGGCCGCCAACGGCGGCGACGTCACCGTCAACGAGGATGACCTCCTGGCCAGCCGCGGCGTTGGCGAATCGGCCGGCTCCGACACCTCGAAGGAAAGCACCACCCAGGGCGGCACCTTCACCATCTCCTCGCCCGACGGCATCGCCTCGCTGACCATCGACGGCCATGCCTTCATCACCAACGGCGTGTTCACCGCCAGCTCCTTCACCACCGCGCTCGGCAATACGCTGAACGTGACCGGCTACAATCCCGCAACCGGCACCGTCAGCTATACCTACACGCTGCTCGACAACGAGGCCCATGCTACCGGCGCCTCCACCAACAGCCTGTTCGAGAACCTTGCCGTCTCGCTCACCGACCAGGACGGCCAGAACGCCACAGGCACGCTGTCCGTCAACATCGTCGATGACGTGCCGACCGCGGTTGCCGACATCGACAGCATCGGGGCCGGCCTGTTCGGCCCGGCCACCGGCAATGTGCTGGTTGGCGGAACCGATG